>JBNKFP010000117.1:0-9037 GCA_050289365.1 Cellvibrionaceae bacterium
GGTCGTCTAGCCATAGGCGGCGCCGAAGGTTTGGTGGTTTTTAATCCCGAAAATGTCTATCATGAACAGCATCCTTCCAAGCCGATTCTAATAAATTTAAGAGTGCTGGATCAAAAGGTCAATCTTGATGCGGAAAATTCACCTCTTAAAAAAGTCATCAGTATGGCTGATAAAATTACATTGAGCTATGGGCAAAATGTCTTTTCGCTTGAATATACCGCTTTGGATTATCAACTGCCCACAATGAATATTTTTGCATTTCAGCTTGTTGGGTTTGATAGTGATTGGCGTTTTGTTGGTAATCAAAGAATTGCAACATACACCAATTTGGATCCTGGTAACTATACCTTTCTGTTGAAAACGGCTAATGATCAAAATATTTGGAGCGATGAGATTGCTTCGATCGATATTGTCATTTTGCCGCCTTGGTGGTGGACGCCTTGGGCTTACGGTTTATATGTTGCAGGTTTTTGTTTCGTAATATTTGCCATCGCATATGGCGTTTGGAGTCGGCATCAGCGAACACAAGAGCGAAAAATAAACAATAAATTGAAAGAGCTGGATCATCTCAAAGATGATTTTATGGCAAAAACATCCCACGAGCTTCGCACCCCCTTGAATGGTATTATCGGTTTAACCGAAGCTGTTATCAGTGGTTCGACCGGGCCCATATCTGAGGCGACATCGGATAAACTGCAAGTTGTAGTAAGCAGTGGCAAACGCTTGTCGAATATTATAAATGATATTCTTGATTTTTCGAAACTTCGCAGTCATCAAATCGTGTTGAACCGCACGACCATTGATGTTTTTCGTTTGGTGGACCCTATTTTAATTTTGTCGCAATCGTTGGTTGGGAATAAGAATGTGGATTTGGTAAACCTTATACCACAGCAAATCAGTCCAATATACGCCGACGAGCAGAGATTAGGCCAAATTCTGTTTAATTTAATTGGCAATGCAATAAAATTTACTCCGTCAGGCGAGATTGTTATATCTGCCCAGGAGCGCGACAATGAAGTATTGATTTCGGTTTCGGATACAGGTGTTGGCATTGATGTTGAAGACCGGGGGCGAATTTTTCAACCATTTGAACAGTCCAATGCAAGCAGCAGTCCGGCGATCTTTGGCACGGGACTAGGGTTGACTGTAACCAAGCAATTGATTGAATTACATGGAGGTGAAATCGTTGTTGAGTCGACCGTAGGTCGCGGATCCGTATTTTCCTTTTCTATGCCCAAGTCCGATCAATTGAATTCCTCGGTTGCGGAGGTTCCACCAGAAGACGAGGCGCAACGTCGTTTGCGCGCAGACGTTTCTCGGGTTGACAAAGTGAAACCGGCCTTTAAGAAACGAGTCGAAACAGAATGTCGTCACAGTATTCTGATTGTTGATGATGAGTCAGTAAATCGATTGGTTTTAGAAAGTTATCTTGGTCATGAACGCTACGATATTTCAGAGTGTTCAGCCGGTGGAGAGGCGTTAGAGTTGATCAATAGTGCCCAGCATTTTGACCTAATTCTATTGGACGTTATGATGCCGGGAATGTCAGGCTACGAAGTATGTGAAAACATTCGTAAAAAATTCGACTTAATTGAGTTGCCTGTTATTTTTCTCACCGCGAAGTCGCAAGTCACCGATATGGCTAAAGGCTATGAAGTAGGGGCCAATGACTTTCTATTTAAACCCGTGATTCGCGAAGAATTTTTGGCAAAAATTCAGGTGCATTTGCATTTGATTGCAAAATACCGGGAATCGATTAAAAATTTGACTCCGTTGTTGGATAACCGACAATAGTTCCGCGTTTTGTTAGTGCGGTGTACTAAACAAATGGCACAAATATATGAAACGCCATTTGATGAGGTATAAATAAATTAAAGCGTAAGCGATAAATGGCATTTCTCCCTTCGGGAAGCCCCGCAAACGCCCGCAGCAGCTTTACCTACATGGATGTAGGTAAGGAGCGAGAGCAGGATGTGTCCCTTGCAAAGACCCCACTATTGCCTGCTGGCTGCGCCTTACTACAATCGCTCGCGATCGCTTTCTATTTGCAACATCTAATTAATACACCACACTTGAGTAAAATCTTCTCTTCCGTTTGGTCTTTTTTGAGTGGGCCAAACGGCATTGCGGCTGAATTATTTGGTCCAGCGAATAGAGTAGGCTGTCACAAGCCCCCAAATCAGATTAAAACCAATTACGAACACTGGTGTAAGTTGGCCTAAATCAATGCCGGCGATGCCTTTATTGGCCACGTAAGGGAAGATGATGAAGAGCTGGACGATGGTTGGAAAGGCGCTTAAAACGATGCCGTTGATCAGTGGTTTTTCTTTGAGGAGAGGTAATAGAAAAAGCATACCCCAAATACCACCCCACACAATACGGGGATAGAGCCACTCGGGAGATAATGCTGGCGCAATATTGACTCCGTAATTGAGCGTTAAGCCATAGTAGCCGGCAAGCCATACGGCCATACTGTTGGCTAAGCCACCAAGGCAACCCGCTGAAAATAAGATAAATAGATTTTTCATTTGCAAACTCCTGACCTGATCGAGAGAACGAGCAGACTGCGGCCCTATTTGAATTACGGTCATTGTCGCATATTTCATGGCAGCCGAAAAATAAACAGGTCATTATTACTGTTAGTTCACACTTATCCCAAAATCAGCTGAGCTAGATGTCTTTTTGATTTGCTCTGGATCACGGGGTTGCGATTATTGGTCTTGATCGAAGCGGGGATGTCAGAGAGCTGGGTACTGCGACCTGGTGTCTGCAGTACCCAAGCGACTACTTTTGATTGACTTTGCGGTCGTAATTCAGTCGTTTGGCTGCGTCCAAAGTTAGTAGCTGCATAAACGCTTTGGTTTCACCGTCGCTGCCAACGGGTGATCCGTCACTGCCGCTGGAACCAAATACGGTTGTGGGAACTTTACGCTGAGCAAACGCTTCTGCCCACAATTTGTGGATTTGAATTTCAGCGTCTAATTTTTGTGCTAGGGCGTTGTCCGCTTCCAGGATAACCTTTTTCTGGTAGGCCTCTGCTTCAGCCAAAGTGCGTTTTGTTTCCGCTTCAATTTTGGCTTTTTGATAGTTGATTTCGGCAGTTTCCTTGGCGATGGTAGCCTGCTCTTTCAGTTTTTCCGAATTGGTAATGGCCAGTTGTTTTTCCGTTTGCGCTTCCGTGGTTTTCTGTATTTGCTCCACTTTGGCCTTGGCTTGGCGTTCCGCAACTTCACGTTCGCCACGTGCGATTGCCAATAAGCGCTGCTCCTCTTCTTGAACACGCTGCTCTCTTGCTATTGCTCTATCTGCCGATGCTTTTTGTTTGAGTTGCATGCGCTCGATAAATTTTTGGTTAGGATTCATGTCCG
The DNA here is from genome assembly GCA_050289365.1 of Cellvibrionaceae bacterium. Taxonomy (GTDB): domain Bacteria; phylum Pseudomonadota; class Gammaproteobacteria; order Pseudomonadales; family Cellvibrionaceae; genus JBNKFP01. The sequence continues at coordinate 3,369 of JBNKFP010000117.1, forward strand.
TAACAAGAGCCGAAACCACAGTGATACCAAACTCTAAAAAGCGCTGGGATTTACGCTTGGGTTGACCGTTTTCGTCTAGCACCTTCTGCACCACAAAAATCGTTTTAGTGTCTTCGCCATATTGTTCCTGGTCTTTACCTAGAGCCGCATTGGCGCTGCTGTGCGCCAGCTTACCGCTTTTCACGCTGATTTCGTTGCGCTTGACTAAGTAGATGCCGTTGGCCATTTGGTTTTCGAATTCAGAGTTAAATTCGGTGCGGCCGCCAGCGTAATAATCCTCTGCGGCCATCAGTGAGGCGTTGGCTTGCAGGGTTTCCTTGAAGGCGGGAATCAAAGCTGTGCGCAGTAAATTCTCCGGCGAGCGATATTCGTGTGCCAAACGCAAAAAGGATTCCTCATCGGAGGGAATTGAGAAACGGACCGTGGCCTCGGCGTGGGCGTCCACTTGATCTAGAAACATAATGCTCATCGGGGGCAGGTTTGCCGAAGTGGAATCTGAATCCAATTCAGCGCTGATGTTGTCACCGGGTGACGCATCTGCTTGCACTGTCATAGCTCGTTTCCATGCGTTGTAGCGGCCGAAAGGGAAAAACTTGTAGCCGACTTCAGTCACCACTTGTTCGCTTCCCAGCACTGTGCGCACATGGTAGATGTAGCCTGGTTCAGCGTAAAAAAAAGATTTGATTAGGATGAATATTATGCTGATAATCAAAACGGCGAGGGTGGTGACAACAAGTATTGAGAATCGGTTGGATCGAGTTTCGTCTGAATCAATGGTCACTGTTTTGAGCTCCTTGAAAGTTGTTGAATCCTATTGCAGGGCTAGGTTGAGCGTAAAGGCTACCACCTTTTTTAAATGAATAACACTAGGTGCGCGCCAAGCACAGGCTGGAACAAACTAGTGTGATTGGTGTATCCGCAATTTAAAGCAAACAAAGGAAGGAAATCGAATGTCTGAATCAAATGTATATCAAACCCCTATCGCGGAATTGGATGACGGTTTGACTGACGAGTATCAACCGAAAATTTTTGCATTCAGTGGCCGTGTGGGCCGTTTACGCTACGTCGCTTACAGTGCAATGTACTCGCTCATTGGATTTACGGTAATGGGCGTATTGGCAGCCATTTTTGGCGCGGTTTTTTCAAATGGAGGTGCCGGAATGGCGATCATGATGATCATTGTTGCGGCGGGTTATATTGGTATCTTGACCGGTACCTTTACCTTGGTGGTGCGCCGCTTGAACGATCTTGGCCACGCAGGGTGGTTTTCCCTTTTGCTTCTTGTGCCTCTGATTAATCTCTTAATGGGGTTATATCTACTGTTCGCTCCAGGTCAAGCAGAGGCCAATCAATATGGGCCAAAACCGTGTAAAAATCATGGGGCTTTGTGGATAGCGCTCATTGCCCCATTTGTATTTGGTGGAATGTTAGCGTCTATCGCGCTGCCTGCATATTACGACTATGTAAAACGCGCGCAACAGTCTCAGTTTGACAAATAGAGCCAATTTGAGTCCCGGCGCAACACTGTGCCGCAAAGTGTGAAAATTGGTTAGCGAAGCGTATTGAGAGTGGTTGCAAAGGAGTCGTGTCGACTTGTTGGAATGGAGTTTGATTTCGATTTACTGCTGATGATCGGAGAACCCTTTAAGTAAATCCCCGAAGGCATCGGTCGATGCTTTCGGGGAAGGGCAAGTCCAATGTCTTAGGGCATTTTGCGGTAACGAACAACGCTGCTGTTGTCTGAGACTGGATTGAAGTGGCAAACAAACTCTGTCTCTGTGACGTTGCTCATGAAGCAGAGTCGTGTTCCGTGAAGCGTCTGGGTAATCAATTCATCACTGCAAGTCGCGCGTAATGCTTCCGATTTGTCCTCAAGGTTCAACGTGGCCCCATTTTGCGACCATTGGGATGATAGTGTGTGGATATCGCATTGATCCGAAAAGTCTTTTTGATGCAGTACGGCTCGACCATCTTCAGTAAATTCTTCGATTGCTGATGTTTGCCACTGGCAACTTTCATCCATTAATTCTGTTTGATAGCGGCCGCTGATCGGGTGTGAATGGAATTGCGGTTTACCCATTACCCCTGAAACGCTCAATTCCCAACCTTGAGTAGTGAAGTCGGTTCCCATATTCACTGTGCCGGTCAGTTGACTCATGGACTCGACAAATTCCATTTGACTGACACATCCGTCAAGTGTCCCGGTTAATCCCGGGAGTTGTGGCATTTTGACCTGTTGGATTATTTCAGCCAATTTATTGTAGTTAAAGGTCATGCCCCATTCACCGTTCGGCGTTAAGGCCTCTCCCGTGAGTTTATTGGCATCCGTTTCGGCTTCTTTACCCATATAGACAACGATGTGTTTGCCTTTTATTGCTGCAAATACTTCAATGTCCAATGGCATCATGGGAATCGGGAGCGCTACTGGTGTGCCATCACCGGGAAGTTGCAGTTCTGCCAATTCGGGTAGTGGCGCCATAGCGGTCAGGCCTGCTACGGCGGCTGGATTCTCTGCAGCAATACTGAGCAGCGCGGACAAGCTTGATGGTATTGGGCTCTCGTCAAATTGGATGTCATAGAGAGAAAACGCCACGCCCTTAATGCCCTGCGCCATACCCAAAAACATGCCCAGCATCATGGGATTGGTCTGTTTAGCCTGCTCTTGCAGTTGAACTAGCTGCTCGCATTTAAATGGTTTTTGGGTGAAATCTGTCCACAGTGCCGTCAGAGCCGGCGTAAGTTCATCGAGATTTACACCATAAGCTAAACCGAAGATTTTATTGTCAGGAGATAAGGCGTGCGAGCTCAAGTGTCCACGTATTCTCAGCAATTCCTTGGTGACGCTGTCATTTTTAATCTCAACAATCATACGGCTTGACATGTCCACTTGATCGCCTTGAATTTCGAGTCGGTCATAGCCCAAGATCATTCTGGGAACGGCCTTGGCTATCGATAAGTACTCTTGTACGCACTCCGCTGAGGGTTTTTGATGATCGGATTCTGGGGAAAAATTACCCATTAACTTTTCGATTTCACGTCCCATGGAGGATTTTTCGGGTTCAAGAACGGCTGCTACGAGACGCTCGATGTGGAGGAAACCCGTGATGGTATCCGTCAATCCATATTGTTTTTGTATTTGATCGATCTCGTTCGTATCCGCTAGTGATCTTTTGGGCTTGCTGAGACCGAGTCTTTCTTGTTTTTGTTGGTTGCTGTCTTCGTCGCGCAATAGCGTTATGGTGGCATAACCCTTGTCCATGAGCAGAGCGAGGGAGACGTGCATTGGCTCCGCTGCAGTGCCGAGTGCCCACAGTTTGATTTCTTTGTTGGCAATAGTCTCAGTTCGGTATTGCAAACCGCTTTTTGCACTTGCTGCATCGATGGTTGCGTTTAGCTGTTGCGCATCTGCCAGGGGCAATTTGAGCACCGGCACAATACCGTGGCTATAAAAAACGGTTTTGCCTGTGTCGGCCGTACCCAAATAGCGCGAGAGGCTCGAAATTGTCCCATCGTATTTCTGAGCGTAATTATTCAAAAGTTCGTGAACAAACAGGACAGCGGGAGAATCGCTGTCTGCTGTGGCTGTGATACCCATGTGCAATAGCTTCGCCTGCCCCCCAGGAGTACCGCCGATGTAGTAGTTGGCCATAAATTGAGCCAGTTCATCTGTGGTGGTTGCACTGAAAAAATACAGCGTATCTGCGGGGACTATGGCTTCGAGAGAATCGTTTGATGATGTTTTTTGCTGAGTAAAAAAATAAGCCGCGCCGGCTAACAATACGATGGCGAGGCCAGATAAGGTCCATTTCATGCGATAAAATTCCTCTTGTGGGTATGGATTGATTAGGCTAACAATAGCATAGCACTGATGAAACCTTAATTGGCTTGTGCGCTATAATCCGCTTGCGATAAAGAGCCTAAGTTTCGACGCGTTCTGGAACCTGTTAGAAAAATCAGAGCCACAGGTGGACGTGCGAATACGTTAAATGATCCATTGAGGATAATGATAATGAGTGTTGGACGATTAGTAACCCCATGTATTCTTTTGTGTGCTTTGGTTTACCAAGTGCCGCAGAGCTATGCAAAAAGTGCCAAACAATTTGACCCCGTTAAAATCAGTTGTCAGAAGTATCACAAGCAAAACTTGTCGCTAAAAGACACACAGCTTGAGCGGGTGGACAATATTCCCTTGGCCTATTCAGGTTTTAATATTTTGGAGGGACCGGTTTGGTTGGATGGTGCGCTCTATTATTCGAATATGGGGAGCCGCAAAGTTGGTGAGCAGACGATGGATCAGCTGAGCACGCTCTGGCGCTGGCAACCCGGACAGGATCCGCAAGTGTGGTTGGCCGATGATCAGGCGGGAACCAATGGTTTGGCGATTAATCGGCAAGGGAATCTGGTTGTCGCTCGACAATTGGATGGCAGTATCTCCATCATCGACAAAAAAAAGAAAACACTAACACCGCTGGCCACCACTTACGAGGATAAACGCTTTAATTCGCCCAACGATGTGGTGGTTGCTAAAGATGGCACCATCTATTTCACCGATCCCAACTGGAGTACACCCAGCAACGTGGATCTAAAAACGGTTCAGGGCGGTGGGCAGCCAGGCGAAATGATTCCAGGGCAGCGAATTTATCGAATTGACCCGGCTGGCATCGTCAGTGCTCTTTCCGTAACAGAGCAAGTACCAGAACTGCGAGATAAACCCAACGGCATCATTCTGTCCGCCGATGAAAAGCAATTGTTTGTGGGTGGATTAAGGGGGCTTTGGGCTTTTGATATGACGCAGGGGCAACCCAGGTTAGCGCGTAAAGTTCTTTCCTCTGCTATTGACGGCATGGGAATGGATTGCGCGGGCAACCTCTATGTTGCAACCATCCGCAAACTGCCGCAACGCACTGATGGCCAAGTGGTGGTCGTGTTAGATAAGACATTGCAGGAGCTGGGCGTCATTGAAGTACCAGCCGTACAATTAGTGACCAACGTCACTTTTGGTGGCCCGGAGTATAAAACCTTGTATGTCACATCTTTGGGCACAGAGTCTACCCCAGAGAACCCCAGTCTGTGCGGTAATGATCCCTGTGTTCGGGCGAGTATTTTTAAAATGGAATTGAATATCCCTGGTTTACCATACTAGACCAATCTCTATGGGAGTAAACTGCCCGTTAGTGTTGTGGTGTTAGCGGATGCGCGCTATTGGGCTCTAAATAGGGTTAGAGCCCAATAGGGCAATGACAATATGTGTTGTTTGGCTTATTCACAGTCGTTAAAGTGCTTTTGCCGAAAAACGAAAGCGTTGTAAATCTCGAATTAAATGCGATTCGGTAGCGGATAGTTGTTCTGCATCCGTTTTCATTTGAAAAATCTCTTGGGCCAAACCCTCAGATCCTTGCAACGCGAATTGCATGTGCTGATTGACTTCATTGGATATGCTAAATTGTTGTTCTGCCGCACTCAATACATCTTGCACTAAGTTGGTAATGGAATGCATTTTCTCTGAGATTGAGGTAAAGGATTCGGAGCTTTTTTGGGTGAGTGTGATGGCTTTGTTGGCTAGATTTTGGCCATTTTGAGTGCTGGTATAAGATTGTTCTGCCTTATTTTGAAGTTCAGCAATGATACGCTCAATTTCCAGGGTGGATTCTTGAGTGCGTTGGGCCAAT
>JBNKFP010000118.1:0-9025 GCA_050289365.1 Cellvibrionaceae bacterium
ATGTTAATTGAAGCCGTCGCAATAGTCATGGAATCACCGCCACTTACACAGAAAAAGCGCTAAAAAGCCGGTTGTTTAGGATCCTATTTCAGGTTCGGCGCTATAACCAAAACCCTAGATCACAGAAAAGGCTAAACTAACTGCAGATTGCAATATCACCTTCACCACGGTTTTTTGTACAATGCCGGTTTTTCGAACGACCCTGATATGACACAAGACGAACTAAAACGGGCAGTTGCCCAGGCGGCAGTAGACTGTATTCTGCCAAGCTTGACCCCCACCACCATTATCGGAGTGGGCACCGGCTCAACGGCCAACTTTTTTATTGATCTCCTGGCTGAGCACCGCAACCATTTTGCCGGTGCCGTATCCAGTTCACAGGCCAGCTCCGAACGCCTGCAAAACTTACAGGTGCCTGTGTTTGAATTGAATCAGATCGATCAAGTGGCGGTTTATGTGGACGGCGCAGATGAGAGTACTGCCGACCTGCATTTGATTAAAGGCGGCGGTGCGGCCCTGACCCGCGAAAAAATTGTCGCCGCTGTAGCTGACCGATTTATCTGCATTGCGGACCAAAGTAAATGGGTGGAACGGCTAGGCCGTTTCCCATTACCGGTTGAAGTGATCCCCATGGCACGCGCTTACGTATTCCGCGAACTGCAAAAAATGGGTGGGCGACCGGTCTACAGAGAAAACACCGTAACCGACAACGGCGGCCACATTCTCGATGTGCACGACCTGGATATTGCAGACCCGATTACCATTGAAAGCCGAATTGATCATATTGCCGGTGTGATCAGCAATGGCTTGTTTGCCCTGCGTCCGGCAGACTTGTTGCTGCTCGGAACCGAGCAGGGAGTAGAGACCATCCCTCGGCCCTCCTAGCAATACATCAGGGCCCAGGTTAGGGCCTTTATGTTAGAATCGCCGTCCGCATTAGGCACAGCGCCTTGGCCACAAACAATCAGCCGTACTGGAAAACCAATGACCGCGAAAACCTCTCTTGAAAAAGACAAGATCAAGTTTCTGTTGCTTGAAGGCGTGCACCAATCCGCCATAGACACCCTTAATGCCGCCGGCTATTTTAATATCGAATACCATAAAACGGCACTGGCAGAAGGCGATTTAATCAATGCCATTCAAGATGCGCATTTTGTCGGGTTGCGCTCGCGCACCCAGCTCACCGCTGAGGTTTTTGCCAATGCCTCTAAATTGATTGCCGCAGGCTGTTTTTGCATTGGCACCAATCAGGTGGATTTGCGTGCAGCCCAAGAACACGGTGTCGCCGTATTTAACGCGCCTTTTTCCAATACCCGCAGCGTTGCAGAGTTAGTCATTGCCGAAGCCATTTTGCTGTTGCGCGGCATTCCAACTCGCAACGCCGCTTGCCACCGCGGCGAATGGTTAAAATCTGCTGCAGGCTCCTTCGAAATTCGAGGCAAAACCATCGGCATCATCGGTTATGGCGCCATTGGCTCCCAAGTTTCCGTCTTGGCTGAAAGCCTGGGCATGCGCGTGATCTATTTTGATGCCATCAGCAAACTGCCCATGGGCAATGCACACGCCTGTAAAACTCTGGAAGAAGTTTTGACGCAAGCGGATATCGTCAGTCTGCATGTACCTGAATTGGCCAGCACCAAAAATATGATGGGCGCTAAAGAAATTGCTCACATGAAACCCGGCGCCATTTTAATCAACGCCTCCCGCGGCACAGTGGTCGATATCGAAAGCCTGGCTCAAGCTTTAGCTGACAAACATTTAGCCGGCGCGGCCATAGATGTTTTTCCGGTGGAACCCAAGAGCAATAATGAAGAATTTATCAGCCCTCTGCGCGCTTTTGACAACGCCATACTCACTCCGCATGTCGGCGGCTCGACGATGGAAGCGCAGGAAAATATCGGCGTGGAAGTTGCCAACAAATTCATCAAATATTCCGACAACGGGACCACAATCGGCTCAGTTAACTTTCCTGAAGTTGCCTTACCTAGCCAGCGCAATGTTCACCGCTTACTGCACGTCCACCAAAATGTACCCGGCGTGCTGATGGCGATCAACCAAGTATTCTCGGCCAACGACATCAATATCGCTGGTCAGTATTTACAGACCAATGACCGAGTGGGATATGTGGTCATTGATTTGGATTCGGAGTATTCGGAGATGGCTTTGGAGCAACTGAAAGCCATTCCTGGCACCATTCGCTGCCGAGTTCTGTTTTAGTCATGGATCTTTTTAAGATTGAATTAAAAGTTCGCGATTATGAATGCGACTTACAGGGCATCGTTAACAACAGTGTATATCAAAATTATTTTGAACACGCTCGCCACGAATTTTTGCTGGACAACGGACTCAGCTTTGCCGAATTGGCCGCACGCGAAATTAATTTGGTTGTGACTCGCATTGAGATTGACTACAAAAAGCCTCTGCGCAGTAACGATCATTTTTTTGTTACGGTCAAGGCGGAAAAAGTGGGTAAAATTCGAGGGCAATTCACCCAGCAAATTTTTCGTTCATCGGATCAACAGCTGATGGCATCTGCAGTGGTTTTTTGGGCGGCTATCAATGGCAGGGGACGGCCCTTCATGCCAAATGAATTAGCCGTGTTTATGGAGCAAACGGCGACTTAACCGGCCCCCAAATCTGCGCCACGCCGCTGACGGAAAAATTGACCTATACCGTTGTATATAGCTTGGCGCCACGGGTCGGCCTCATTCGCCAAGTGATGCATAGCACCTTCCACATAATTCAATTGATGATGAGGAAAGTGCTTTTGAATCGCCCCCACATTGTAGCCCCAGTCCACCACATTATCAGCCGTGCCCTGTACGATTAATATGGGCACGTCGACTACCGGCTGCTGTGCAAATTTGTTGACCCACTGATGCAATGCGCCAATCCAAGTAATGCATAGTTTGCGCGGCTGCAAACAATCATAATAGCGTAAGAAATTATGAAATTCTGCATCATGGGAATTGGGGCTCGATAAATCACGCTGCACGTGGGATAAATAGCGCCCGATCAGCCGGTAGGCAAGACGTCCAATCAACCATCTGCGTGGCCGTACCAGTGGTCCTAAAAACGCCATACGCTCAAATAGCGGAGGCAAGCTTTGTCGCTGCCGATCAAAACTTAAATTCATCAACACCGCCGCACCCGTGCTCTGCCCTACAGCGTAGAGCGGCTGGCGAGCGGTTTGCTGCTGAAAATACATCATGGTGTCGGTGACCACATCGCCATAATCGGAAAACGATTCTATCTGGGTCGCCCCACCTTCACTGAGACCATGGCCAGGCAGATCCAATGACACAACCGAGTAGCCTTGCGCCAAAAAATAGGCCGTGATTTTTTGAAATAGCCCCACATGATCAAACAGACCATGCAGTAAAAAAATCGTGCCGCGGCTGTCCAACAGACGCCAAAAATGGGTTGCCACACGACGCTGCCCTGCCCCACAGGCACACTGGCGCATCCCCCAGAAATAATCCAAATTAAAGTTTTTTAAGGTTTCAAAAAAGCCGTAAAATTCAAGATAGCTGTGCATCTCTGGTACAGGCAAAGAAGCCACAATTAAAGGACGTGACAAGTCTAACTCAGGCAATTGAGCCTTAAGTATTTCAGCCTGTTGACAATCAAACATCGCGTAACCTAATCAAAACGAAAGCACCCTACCCCGTTGTAAACCATACGAGTTTATATAAAGCTCATACACTGGCAGCAGTATTGCGCATATGACACATTCATGTACGGCACAGCTCAAAAAAAGAGCAAATCGTAAGATATGCATCATGTGAAATAAAGTAACATCTTGCGAGATTCAAATAGGAACAGCATGTCGTTATTTTTTAATTATTACTGAATGATCCGTCAGCCTTCAGGATTTTCAGTGGGCGCAAGTGTTACACATCGTAACAAGCAAAAACAGAAAAAATTGGTCGATTTATGACCTAAGTCTTATTTTTGTAGTAAATAATGTCACTTATTGGAATTAAACGCCAAGCATGGACCCCCTAGGTCCGCTTTATTTCCAGGTGATTTGATCAAGGTCCTTAAGACTGGAGACGATCTCAAGCTTATTGGAACGAGCAAAGCGTTCCATATTATGCTCCAGCTCATGAAAGGTAATCTGTTCGCCATCCTCAGTGATGCCACTGACACCGACCCAGGCATCACGTTGCGATTTTTTAGCCGCATAGAGACACATATCAGCGACTTCCACCACTTGCTCCCATGTATATTGCTGAGCTTGGTTTGGAAAAAACGGATAGCAGGAAAATCCAATAGAACAGGTTTTACGAATAATTGTGCCGTCGGGCAGAGGGAAATCCGTCTCAGCAACCAGTTGCCGGAACCGCTCAACCAAGCCCTCGGCGGCAATACGATTGATAAACCGCACAACGACCAAGAATTCCTCCCCACCCCAGCGAATAATATGATCGGATTCACGGAACACTTGTTTGAGTAGAGTGGCAAATTGCTTGAGAATGGCATCACCGGCATTGTGACCGTAGGTATCATTGACCAGCTTGAAATGATCTATATCAATCAACACAAACAACAAATCCGCATCGTCTGGAGTATTGCCGTGTTTCCGCGCGACTTCATAGCGACGACGGCAGAGCGCTAGGTCCCCTTGCAGGTATTTAATCAAGTGGCGCCGATTGTTAAGGTCGGTGAGCTGATCGGTAAAACCCAATCGCTCTAATTTTAAGTTTTGTCGCTTTAAGGTTTCCAGCAAACGGGCTTTGGCTACCGCAGACACCGCATGCCCCTGCAGCCGAATCAAGACATCGCGATCAGCATCACTAAACTCTTCTGCGCCCGGCTCCGTAGCAAATGCCAACAGACCACCCAGCCCCTCCCCCGTCTCGATGGCCATAACCAACGCGCTGCCCAGCTGCTCTTTTGCCTCGTTGAGCAAAGTAATTTGGTCCGGCGATAAGATGTACACGCCCGAACGCAAAACCGTTCCGGAGCGAGTCACTTCCAGGTCCTGGCGGGTTATCGTTGCCGGAAAAATATTCTTGGCATTGTTCCCCAAAGTTGATACCAACTGAAAACCATCGCGGCGCTCGTCCATCAACCAAAAACCGCCGGCATAGGCGTTTTTCAATATGGCAGAGGATTGCTCCAGCAACACACTGGCCAAACCTTGCAAGCTGTGCTGCTGATTAATATTGTTCACAATATTATCGATGGCTTCCAACGAACGCCGCGCCTCATTGAGAGTATTCGTCCGCTCCTCTACAATTTGCTCCAAATTACGGGTCACATCCAACAACAGCAAGTGCGTTTTGGTGCGCTGTAAAAGCTCGTTTTTCGACACGGGTTTAATTAAAAAATCATTACCGCCAGCCATAAACCCAGCCACCAAATCAGAGGCCAGGTGTTTGGCGGTGATGAAGATAATCGGCAACTCATATACCGGCTTAATCGCTCGCATTTGCTTGGCGGCCTGGTAGCCAGTCATGCGCGGCATCATCACATCCAACAACACCAAATCAATAGTATCGTCCATGCGCACCACCTCAACGGCTTCCTGGCCATTAGAAGCTTCGGTCACACGATAGTTGTGTAGAGACAACTGACTGATTAACACTTTTCGGTTTATTGCATCATCGTCTACAACCAGAATATGGAATTTGAAATGTTGTTGACTGGGGGATTCCGCAACCAAGACTTCGTGTTCCTGATCAGAATCCGGTGACACCTCAACAACCGAGTTTAACCGTGAATTTTCCGGCAGTGCGAGAGTAGGCTCTGCGGCTTCTTGGCCTGAGATTTTCAATGTAAATTGGAACGTTGAACCCTTGTCAATTTCTGACGCTACCGATATTTGCCCACCGTGGAGTTGCACCAAATTTTTTGCCACAGCAAGCCCCAGCCCAGTACCTTCATATTCCCGCGCCGAATGTCCTTGCGCCTGGGTAAAGGACTCAAATATCGATCCAAGATCGGCTTGAGGTATACCAATGCCAGTATCTTCGATAAACACCTTGACGAATTGATCGTCGTATTCTGCGTATACCTTAACTGAGCCAGAAAAAGTAAATTTAATGGCGTTGCCAACCAAGTTGTAGAGGATTTGTTCCAGACGATTGGCATCTCCCATAATGGTTGGCAAATCGCTGGGGATGTCGACCGTTAATTCGATGGACTTCTTCTCAGCCAGTGGTTTCATCATCACACAAACCGCCTCGCACAACCCCCTAAAATCGGTTGACTGCAGTTTCAGCTCCACACCATTATTTTTGATGCGTGAGAAATCCAAAATATCATTAATTAAATGGGAGAGTCGACGGCCACTATTGGAAATCATTTTAAGATTGGACTTCACGTCTTCCGACAAACCCAACTTTTCGTCGTCCAACAATGAATCCGTCAGACCAATAATGCCATTTAAAGGAGTGCGCAACTCGTGCGAAGTGTTCGCCAGGAACTCATCTTTGAGGCGGTCTAATTTACGCAATTCTTTTACTTTTTGTTGTTCGAACAGTACTTTTTTACGTTGCGAGCGAACAAACAAATAGAGCATCAACAGAACCAGGGCCGCGTAAGTGCAGTAGGCCCACCAGGTCAACCAGGGTGGTGGCAGTATATGGAACTTGATACTCTTACCCTGCTCGTTCCAAATACCGGAATTATTTGACCCCTTAACGGTGAAGGTATAATCACCCGCGCTCAAGTTGGTATAAGTTGCGGTGTGCTGAGTCCCCGCCTGAATCCACTGATCGTCAAATCCTTCCATACGATAGCGGTATTGATTCTTTTCGGAATTGCGGTAATTGAGCGCAGCGAAATCGATGGAAAACATATTTTGCTGATAACCTAACTGAATCGTTTCAGCAAATTCCACATGTACCGGCATCAAGCCATTCTTATCAATATCAACAGAGCGGTTAAAAATTTTAAAATCGGTCAAAACCACTGGTGGGACAAAATTATTATCCGTAATGTGCTCTGGTGAAAACTGCGTCAGACCTCGCGTACTACCAACCAACATGAACCCTTTGGCATCCATATAAATCGCGGGACGATTCATAATGTTACCAGCCAACCCACTGTGACTGCCAAAGTTGGTAAACGTCTTTTTACGCGGATCGAACCGGCTGAGGCCACTGAGAGTATTGATCCACAAATTACCCTGTTGGTCCGCTGTAATGCCCGAAACCGAATTATTGGGCAAACCATCGCTAGCGGTGAAAACACGAAAGGTCTCAGCGGCTTTATCCATCATTGCCAAGCCCCCTTCCGTGCCAACCCAAAGGGTACCCTGAGCATCTTCAAATAAACTGGCGACACTGTTGTGGGGCAAGCTGTTGTTGCTCACCTGCGCCTGATAATGCTTAAATTGGTTCAGTGCAGGGTTGTACCGATTCAACCCATTTAATGTCGCCAACCAGATATCACCGTCGCGATCTTCAACAATGGCCCGGATAAATCCACCGCTGAGTGCGTTGGGATCGTTTTCATCCGGATAAAAGTGTTGAAACTGCCCCGTTTTTGGGTCCAAAACATCCAGCGCCCCACCTTCGGTACCGATCCAAATCTGACCTTTACTGTCGGTCATCAATGACCACACATAGGACGAACTGATGGTACTGGGATCGTTGGTTTTGGGAAGGTAATGCTTAAAGCGCCCGGTTTTCCCATTGAAATGATTTAGCCCTCCGGACCAAGTACCGAACCAATAATCGTCCTGCTTATCTTTGGTAATGGCGAGTACCGCGTTGGCTGACAAGCTATTGGGGTCTTCTGCTTTATGGGTGAAGTGTTGGAATACACCCTGCTCTGCATCAAACAAATTGAGACCGCCTTCCGTCCCCACCCAAATTTGGTCTTTCGGCCCTTCCGCTATGGATAAGATGGCGTCGTGGTTAATTGACTGCGGCTGCTTAGGATCATGGCGGTAGGCATCAAATAGGGCTGATGTGGCGTTTGCAAAATCAACCCCGGACGGAAACAGGGCCACCCAGAAATCACCGGCGGCGTCCTCAAAAATATCCCGAACTTGGTTACTGGCGAGCGAAGTATTGTCATAGGGGTTGTGGTTGTACCGGTCAAAGTGGTCACTGGTGTCACTATAGCGCCCCAAACCACCTCGATCCGTAGCAACCCAAAGCTGTTGATGACGATCTATCAGCAGCTTCCAAATGCGGTTGTCGCCCAGAGAATGGGGGTCATCGGCATTCGCCACGTAATGCCGAGCAGCACCGTCTTTTTGATTAAAGCGAAACAGCCCATTGTCGGTAGCAACCCACAGGTTCTGCAACGAATCTTCCACCAGATCTCGCACACTCACCAACGGGTCGTAAAATGCACCATCATCATAGCGAAACAACGAAAAGCTATTGGTTTTAGGGTGGTAGAGATTTAAGCCTTTGGCAGTCCCAACCCAAAATTTACCCAAGGAATCCTGATACATAGCGGTGATGCTGTTGTCACTCAGGGAATTGCTATCGTCATCATTGTGGCGGTAGTGGAAGAATTGTTTTTTTTCCCGACTATATTTGTCTAAGCCGTGACGGGTCCCCACCCAAATACTGCCCTCTGCATCCTCAAACAACCGGTATACATCGTTATTGACTAAGCCGCCCGTGCCGACTTGCGAAGCCATATAGCGTTCAAATTGTTCAGTTTTTGCGACAAATCTGTTTAAACCATTGGTCGTTGCTATCCAGACATCGCCGCCGGAATCCACCAACACATCCCACACAAAATTATTGCTTATCGAACGTGCATCTTTGGGATCGTTGCGAAAGATTTTAAATTCATGGCCATCGTAGCGAACCAAACCGTTACTGCCGCCAATCCAGATATAGCCGGTTTGATCCTGAGTAATCACATTGGTTTCAGCGACAGAGATCCCTTGCTCTGTCATGATTCGCTCAAAGCGCAATGACCCTGCGTTAGCGTTGATCCCGAGCAAACAAAAGCTACAACCAAGCAACAGCCACACGCTCTGACGCAGTAATCGTTTAAGGTTGTGCAAATCGCTCAATTTCATCAATTATTGTTACAGGGTTTCAGT
>JBNKFP010000119.1:0-8978 GCA_050289365.1 Cellvibrionaceae bacterium
GGGGCCGGCGTCTTCGGCGAACTGCAGACTGCGAAGAAAGCGCACATCCTCGACTCGTTTAACTGTACGGGATCCCATATCAGCGGAAAATTCCTGATCGCGAAAAACTGTAAATCCCTCTTTTAAACTCAGCTGGAACCAATCTCGACAGGTAACACGATTACTAGACCAGTTGTGAAAATATTCGTGCGCGACTACACCCTCAACGCGCTGAAACCCTTCGTCTGTCGTGGTGTCTGTATTGGCCAAAACACAGGAGGTATTGAAAATATTTAACCCTTTGTTTTCCATGGCACCCATATTGAAATCATCCACAGCCACAATCATGAACACATCCAAATCATACTCTCGACCATAGACTTGTTCGTCCCACGCCATAGCATGTTTTAGTGACTTCATGGCGTGGGCACATTTATTGAGGTCTTTTTCCTCAACAAATATTTGTAATTTCACCGTCCGTCCAGATTGGGTTACGAAATAATCTTCCACAAATTGTAAGTCACCCGCGACCAAGGCAAATAAGTAAGACGGTTTTGGAAACGGGTCGTGCCAAATTTTCCAATGGCGGCCATCGGCCATTTCACCAGACTCAATACAGTTTCCGTTGGATAAAAGTACCGGACAGGAAGATTTACTGGCGATCACCTTCGTTGTAAATTCACTCAACACATCCGGTCTGTCTAAATAATAGGTGATTTTGCGAAAGCCCTCGGCTTCACACTGGGTACAGTACATTCCACGAGAACAATACAAACCTTCCAGTGAAGTATTCGCGTGCGGATTAAGGTGAGCAACCGTTTGCAATTCAAATTCGTCGCCAACAGAATCAATAGTCAGAGACTCAACCGACACCCTGTAGGCTTCTTCGGTTAAGTCCCGACCATTGATACTGACGCGAATGAGTTCCAATTCTTGACCATGGAGAACCAACGGACGCTGATGCTGCCCCTGCCGGGACATACTGAGCGTTGCCGTTACACGGGTATAGTCTTCAAACAACTCAAATTCCAAAAACGTTTTTCGAATGACAAAATCGGGTTGCTGATAGTCTTTTAAATAAATTGTTTGCGGGGACGGTAGAGTCATAGTCTTCTCAAAGGCAAGGCATGTTTTGAATGATCGCAATGATAAATATCCATTGTGATCATGGCTTTTTCCAAGTCAATGGCCTTTCAATTGTGTGTATATGTGAATCATCGGCGCAGGGTTGCTTTTTTGGTGGCACATAACCCGTACGCTCAGTTTCAGCGACATGTACACTTTCGTAAACGATGATGGATTCCATACAGGTTTTTAATTGTGCTTCGGTCAACGCTTGACCATTTGGCCATTTACGCAATGCCACTGCGGTGCGAAATTGTTGGTAAATCTCTGGCGTCATGGCGCTGAGAATTGCATTCGGGTTGGTGCCGCTCATAGGGGGCCTGCAGTTGTCGTTAAAATTTAAGGTTGTGCAGATGCTACTGACTTCAGTCGAGTATAGGGTAACAGCAACCCAGCGAGGAGGCCAATGATCAAACCACCTAGGTGGGCCTGATCGGCTACTCTGATCCCAAACGCCTTCTCAATCACTCCCAGTGGTCCTAACAGCAGGGCAATTAACATCATAATAGTAAAGCCCCGAGGCAGTTTTAGATGAGGCAATTGCGTCCGCCACGACAGCGTAATCAACGCCCCAAACAAACCGTATACCACACCCGACAATCCACCAAACATGGATGACCCGGAATACAGATACTGAGCCGTATTGGACCCGACTGCCAACACCAGAAGCAGCAGCAGATACCAAATCGGTTGCAAGCTCAGCTCTAACCTTCGACCGAATTCAAGAGCGGCGGTCGTATTGAACAGCACATGAAAGAGACCAAAATGTAAGAATACGGGGGTAACCAACCGCCACCATTGATGATGCTCAAGGTAAGTCTCAGCTAACGACGAAGTCCGAGTATAGCTAATGAATAGCTGCACCTCTGTAAATGTAAAATAGGTTATCAAGTGGTTAAACTGCGGCAAAAACTTCACCAAATATCCGAAAATCGACAAAATTATGATGGTGTAGGTAATGGTGGCTTGATTAAACATCGCAAACACACGACGAAGATCTAAGCCCATGCTTTTAGTATTCTGATTGCCGGTCAATCCATCCAATATTTGGGTCACCGCGCTGAGGTGTTCATCCGAGACAAACAGATCTTGCCGATCATGCTGACTGTCCATCCGATACTGAATGCCCTCGCTCTGCAATTTGGTAAGCAGGGGCTGCAACGAAAGGTTTGGGGGGAAACTGCACACTTTGATTTCGGTCACAATTTAACTTCTTACTCCTACAAGAGACCCACATACGCCGACGAATAAAAGGTAAAAATAGCCGCGAAACTATGTATCAGGATCGACGTAGACCCAGACAAATTTTTCACTGATTAATTCGCTCTCACCATCAAAACGATAAGCCACCAAACGTCCGAATTTGACTGCACTGTAATCCAAACAAGCAACATTTTTACGTAAGGGCTTGGGCGTGCCTTGCAACCAATAGTGGCCCACAAATACCGGCGGCAATCCGCTGGGATAGTGTAAAAGCTGATCACGCTCAGAAGAGCTTAAACTTTGATCCGAAAATTCGTCCGGTAACGGATCCGGCTGGAATACAACATCTCGATAGGTCTGAGGCTTGGCCGACCAAAATTTGGTGCGGAACGTGTTGCGTGTAAAACCATCGCGACTCTTAATAGACCTTCCTTTTGGCAGGGACAAATGCGTGCCGCGCAGCAGTCGATCAAACACCTGAGCCGGTAAACTGGATGGATTCAAGGCTTCATAAATCATCTCGTCGCGGATCCGGTTACTGCCGTAGCGTGACTTAAACTGCTGAATCAAATTTTCATCCCAGCAGGCATGCACAACCCGGAAACCTGGCATTTCCAAAAACAGCGGCATGGTCCGAATCCAATCCAAATACATTCGCCACTCTTCAGGGTAGCAGGCAAATTGTTCCAGGGTTTCGGCAATGAGACGATTGTGGCGCGGGGTATGTTCACGTATATGTTTGCGGCCACTCTGTACAGGTGCGGGAGTCGTATAGGCCAAAGCGTAGTACTCGTGATTCCCCATCAGACACTGTGCTGACCCCATATCGGTCATGGATTTTACGATCTCCATGGCCTCCCGAATATGCGGTCCACGATCCAGAATATCGCCAACAAATATCGCTTGCCGTTGCGGATGACAGTAGCCACCGCTGGATTTGTCATAACCTAACTTTTGCAGCAGTTTTTCCAGGGTATTGGCACAGCCGTGTACATCGCCAATAATGTCATAGCCCTCATACCTAGGGGCTGCTGAAATTTTCATGTTCCCCCCTAGTTGCTGTCCATTCCAGAATGCGAAGCCCACCCCAATTTGGATCGGCAGACATGATAAAAATCATGGTCCTGGGGGTGGATTAAGCACACCCTTTCCGGCTTTTTACGCACCACAATTTCATCGTCTGCAGTCGTCACTTGGTGCATTTGACCGTCGCAAGTCACATGTGGGCTTATGTCCCGTTGATTGCCAACCACAACACGTATCTCGGAGTCTCCGTGGACCACAATTGGGCGACTGCTTAAAGTGTGGGGATTTAGAGGAACAACCACTATGGCATCCAGCTGCGGGTGCATGATCGGCCCGCCCACACTCAAGGCATAGGCGGTGGAACCGGTGGGGGTAGAAATAATCAAGCCGTCAGAACGCTGCCGATATACAAATTCGCCATCAATGTAGAGCTCGAAATCAATCATGCGAATGTATTCGCCTGGATGTAAAACCACATCGTTGAGAGCCAATCCACTGCTGATTTGTTGATTGTTGCGAAAAACCGCTGAATCCAGCAGAAAACGGTGCTCTTTCAGGTATTTACCATCGAGAACAGCTCCAACCTTGCGTTCAATCTCCTCTGGCGATATATCGGTCAAGAATCCCAACCTACCGCGATTGATTCCCAACAGTGGCACATCCGTCATGCACATGGCACGTGCTGCGCTCAATAAACTGCCATCGCCGCCCACAACAATCACCAAATCACACTGTTGTGCCAGCTCGGATCTCTCCAGCTGTGGTAGCTTTGTCACAGGAGCAGACGCTGCAGTATCCTGATCCAGGATAACGTTCAAACCGCGCTTTTGCAGAAACAAAATCAGGCGCTGTAAAGAATAGTAAGCCGCCTCACTGCCTAAACGACCAATTAACCCTATATTGTTAAATTGACTCATGAAAAGTTCTCAAGGAGAGCGCAAAATAGATAACCGTTGCCATTGTCGCACAAAATACTTAAAGGTATTCCCTTAGCGTGTCCCATTACCTATAAAGGCTAGCCTATGCTCAGCGCTGTAGACTCGACATTGGACTTCTCCACGAAGAATTTTTGTACCCCTTGGGTCCGTGACCTACTCTGGGTATTGAACCCCGAGCATGATATCGAAGTAAACCTTACCCCCTATGAAAAATTCACCCTTCCTTGCTCCCTCGATCAGTGGCAAGCGCTTCAGCAATGGTTGGGTCAAATGGACCGTTTACCCCAGAGTCCGATTGACCAACACAAGCGTTTAGGTTTGTATTTTGAAGCACTTTTGGCCTATTTCTTTTGCAATAACCCAGTATTCAGCTCAGAACGGGTGGCCCGCAATCAACAAATTTTTAGAGTGTCACAAGGCATTAAGACCACCCGCGGTGAATTGGATTTTGTGCTGGAGATTCAGGGTTGCAAGCATGGGGGCCTGGTGCACTTGGAGACCGCAGTTAAATACTACTTGGAATATCAATTGGACACTCCACAATGGCTCGGCCCCAACTGCAACGATCGCCTAGACAAAAAATGCGCTCGTCTACAAAGTCACCAATTACCAATGGCTGAGTACATTGACAGTCACAAACCCATAACCAGCTTATACTGTCTCAAAGGCATTCTATTCAGGCGCTGGCGTAAACAACACGAGCCTTCATTAGGCCAAGACTATTGGCTTCCGATTAACGAAGTAGAAGACATTTTGGCGAGTTCTCAGAACGCGTGGCAAACCCTCGAAAAATCGAATTGGTTGGGCGGCAATTACCACGCAGGTGCAGATGCCACACCCGCTAAAATTGAACAAGAATTACACAGAAAAAACTGTGTCATGCTTAAATCAGTGGACAGCGACCAGCGTCTCATGGTGGTAAAAGACTGCTGGCCAGAAATCAGCGATCTTCTATCACTCGCCCCTCTTTAAGAACATGGCTGGCATCACGGATCAATTGGTATTGCATGCCTGCGCCAATAAGGCCACCACGCAAGGCCATTGCATTAAAACCCTGCTTATTTAATAAGTAAGCAGCAGCACGGCTGCGACGCCCTGTGTCGCAATAAAAAATGTAGGGTATTTCTGGCCGCAACAATCGTTTCTTCATAGACAAGATGCTAAGCGGAATATTCGCTGACAAGGACAAGTGTCCCTCGTCGTATTCATCCTGAGTACGCACATCGATAAACACCGGCACATCGATCAATTCGTGACACTCATCCTCACTGACCTCTGCAACGGTTGGCTCCAGCAAAAGAGTTTTAAAATCCGCTTTTTCCAATCGCATTAAGATGCCATCCGAGGTCATAGTGACATTGGCATTGCGCAATGTTTCGTACACCAAAGCATCCTCACCAAAACAACGGCCCACGCCTATATCAGCCACATGTTGTAAATTGCCCTGCTCGTCTCGCTTGGTAACACTTGCTGTTCCTTGCTTAATGAAATAACAACATTCTCCAATTTCACCCTGACGCAAAATTACGTCACCGTCTGAAACCGCCAAGGGCTGCATACGCCCGAAAATACGCTCGGCATTCACAGGAGGAACTTTATAAAATAAATTTGAATCTATGACTACTTTGAACCAGCTGATGTCCGCATCGAAATCACGCTCATTGGATAATTCACTCAGTAAATACTGAGCAATTTGACTCCAACTCAAAATCCGATCCAGCCGATCAGACTCCAGAGTAAGCAAAGTGCAATCCGTTTCTGCAAAGCAATCGCACGGTCTGGGCATTTCATTGGCGAGAGGATACAGATTATCCTTGGCGCCAACAGACTCTTCGTGGCCCGAAGCAAATCGCATCCGCACTTTGCCGTTGAGCAAGTAAATATGTCGACAATCACATACACCACGATCAAAAATCTCTTGACCCGCACAGAGGTAGTCTACAGATCCGAAGCCTAACAGGAACTGCAAATAACTCGGCTTGAGAGAACACAGAGGAACAAAAGCTTCTGCTATGGGGAGCACATCCACTGCTCCTTGGTTAACCTGCGCTTTTTCCACCTTCATAAAAATTTCCGATGATTCACATTGGCATTGCCGGCTTCAGTAACCCCAAAATGTACGCCATATATACAGCAGCTTGGAGATCACGTATTAACCGGCGCAAAACCGCGGCGCCCCTGCAATCCACCACTGTGCAAAACCAGTATGGTCGTACCTGATGAAAACTCACCCGACTGGATTTTTTGCCAAATCCCCCAAAACATTTTGGCGGTATAGACCGGATCGAGCTGTATCTTCGTTTGCACTTCAAATCGCTCAACAAAGTCACGCAGATAGGGAGGGAATTTAGCGTACCCTCCACAATGATAGTTGGTTTCCAGACGAATTGAAGGCGATGTCAAACTTTCCTCGAACTGTTCTGCCAAAAAAACGTGCTCAGCCAAATTGCGAATATCCTGAACGAGCTCCTCATAGGCGCTTGCCTGCCCCTTTAACGTGCAAAACACATGAAGAGGAATGCTTCCGCTCGCGGCACACAAACCTGCCGCAGACGTTCCAGTACCCGCCGCAACACAAATAACATCCGGCACGCTGGGGCACATTTGCAACGCTTGCCTTCCCCACTGATAGCAGCCTCTTGCGGCAATCAATCCCCTGCCACCCTCGTCGATCAAATAGGTCGGACCATAGAGACGCTCCAGCTCCACCAACCAACTACTACCCTGGCGCTCCCGATACTGCTGACGAGAGACAAATTTCAACTCCATGCCCATCGCCACCAAATCTTTTAAAGTCGCACCCCACTGGACAGGCTCTTCACCCCGAATGATACCTACGGTTTTTAACGATAATGCTTGACCAAAAGCTGCGAGTGCATAGAGGTGATTGGAATAGGCCCCGCCAAAACTGGCGATGGTGCGGTAACTAGACGCAGTGATTATGGGCAAATGGCCGCACAACTTGTAAAACTTGTTACCAGATAACTGAGGATGCAAAAGCTCGTCACGTTTGCAATACACCTTCACGCCATAGGCCTCAACACTTGGCCAATGCACTTCTTCAACGGGCGCTAAACGGGCAATTTCTGCTGTAGGTATCTGAGACCAGTTGCGCGGCAGCAAAGACATAGTGACAGCAAGTCGCAATCAACGGGCGCGATGTTGTTCGCATAGATCGCTCTCCCCAGGCACAAATTGCTCAGGATTTACGATACGAGGAAGGTCGTTGCAGCACATCTCACCGGCTTCATTGAGGGCGCAGCAAACTGGGGTTTGATAATGTTTTAGCCAGAGTTGGTAGTGCTTTTCACTTACACCACAATAAGCTGCGGTGAACGCATTCGGATTTTCCACAAATTTAGGCATATCCGAATAAGGAATGGTGATGTGACCCGCACCTAACTGGTAGGTCACAAAATTGACACCTTTGCGACTGAGTTTTTCCAACAAGTGGTCACCGCTATTGGCCAATAGATCCTGATTTTCCTGCCGTAATTTAGCAATATCATCACGCAGACTAGCTTCATGCTCACTGTGATAACTCAGCTCTAATTCTTTCATTTTTAGGAGATCATCCAACTCCCTGGTTGCCGCCTCCACTTTAGCATCCAATTCTGCCTCGTGCTGGGCTTTGACGGTTTCAACGTAGTTGTTATCACTGCCTTGAGCACGTTCCAATTTATGTTCAAAATATTCACGTAGCCCTTCAATCTTTTGCACTTGACCATCAATGGTACTTTTCAATTCTTGGTTACGCTTTTCCAAATCACTGATCTGGGCATCCCGCTCCTCTAACAATAACTGCATGGATTCCAGCTTTTTTAAATGTTCAATACGCAACTCTTTGACAACTTCGTCTTTTTCGTTGCTCATGGTCGAAATGCGCAGACGCTGCTCTTTCAACAATTGCGCCATCTGATCACGAAATTCTTTTTCGTAGCGCTTCGAAAATTGCTGGCTCAAATGAAGCTCTAAACGCTTGGCATCTGCATTTGAAAATTGCCCGGAGGGTAGATTCTCGGCCTCGTCGTTTTTCTTAAAATGTAACCCCAAACGGTTGCGCTTTAGCGACTTTTTAATTTGCCCAAAATGGCTGCTGGTAGGTCTTAAATCAGGATCCCACAACCAATCTTTAAAGTAGGCTACGGGACATTGGGATCGACACACTAAACGTATAGGACCGGCCCCTAAATCTGGGCCTTTTGCTGCAGTACGGGCCATATCCGTTAGCGGTAAGTTCCAGGAGGGATCAACACCACCGCGCTCATCAAAGCTCACGGAGAAAAACACCGCCGCAGAGATGACAAATTCGTTATTAAATTCGATATAGGCCGCTTTTTGAGTTGTCTTCGCCCACTCTCCCATAGGCACAAAACCGTCCAAGACGGCTTCCAGTTCAGGATATAACAGTTCCTTACACACGCCTTCTTTACCGAAAAATACTACGGCTTGTGCTTTTTCTGTGTCCAAATAATGCATAAAGTGGCATCTAATATATGAATATTGCGGTTCGAATGGCATCAAAGACCACGCATCATAACGACAATTGTGGTCGCCGTGAACCACTTAGAGCAGTTGCGCAAGCGCAAATTGTGTAACTTGCTCCAATCATTAAGCGAGGTTATAGCATTAAAGATAGAAGATCGTAGTTAAAAAGAAAGGTTCACGAAGAAGGCTGTTTTGAAACACAAAGGGGATGACACAAAA
>JBNKFP010000120.1:0-8896 GCA_050289365.1 Cellvibrionaceae bacterium
GCCGGCAACGGGTTCTACGATAATGCACGCGATTTGGTCCCCAATATCGGCAAAGGTGCTTTTGACCAATTCGGGATCGTTGTAGCTTAAGGTGATGGTATGTTCCGCAAGGCTGGCGGGTACGCCGGGAGAGCTGGGTACCCCCAAGGTCAAGGCACCGGATCCCGCTTTGACCAGCAGGGAATCGGAATGGCCGTGGTAGCAGCCCTCGAACTTGACGATTTTGTCCCGCCCCGTAAAACCTCTCGCCAAACGAATGGCACTCATTGTGGCTTCGGTGCCAGAGCTGACAAAGCGAATCAATTCAACGCTGGGAATCAGCTTAATGATCTCCTGCGCGAGTTCAGTTTCAATGGTCGTTGGTGCGCCGAAACTCAGCCCTAATTTGGCTTTTTCTATCACTGCGTTCAAAACGTCATCGTCTGCGTGCCCGAGAATCATTGGGCCCCAGGATAAAACATAATCCACATAGCGTTTACCCTCGCTGTCGAATAGGTATGCGCCTTTTGCTCGATCAATAAATATAGGTTCTCCACCGACGGCTTTGAATGCGCGAACAGGTGAATTGACCCCACCGGGGATTACGGCTTGAGCTTCCGCAAATAAATTAGTCATAGAGATTCTGTCTGTTGTTGTATGTAAAAAAAGCGCTGTATTAATGCCTGTGCCTGAGACTGAATGTTGTCGGAGGCGAATAAATTGTGGCAAATCGCCAAATGATCTGCGCCATTGTGTACCAAGGGCGCCATATTATCCAAATTAATGCCCCCGATGACTACTACAGGAACCTGCAGTAGGGCCTTAGCGGCTGCAATCAGGTTTGTTGTTGCTGGTTTTGCTAATGGCTTGGTGGACGAAGGAAAAAAACGCCCAAAAGCAACATAAGACGCGCCTTGATTTTGCGCCCTAGTCGCCAGGTCAAGGTCGTTGTGGCAGGTCACGCCGATAATGGCATTTGTTCCTAAAATGCGACGAGCCTGGGCGACGTCGCCATCTTCCTGTCCCAAATGCACACCATGGGCCCCAACCTCAGCAGCCACATCCACCCGATCATTAATGATCAATTTGGCTCCGTGACTCTCGCACAATCCGAGTAGTTGGTGGGCATTGCGGATAAGTTGCTCTGTGCTGGCAGATTTATTACGTAGCTGCACAACATTTACGCCGCCCTCTAAAGCCTGCAAGACGCCGCAGCCAAGTCGGTCTCCAGGCAGTAAATTCTCATCTGTAATGGCGTAAATTGGCCCTTGCATCAATGCGTTAAATTACCCGCAGGCATAGTACCCGGTTGATCAATATTTTTATCTGCCCAGAAGAGCCGGTGGGGTGTGGGTTTGCCAAAGCCCAGTTGACGCGCCGCAGCAATGGTTTGCCAAGTGTAATTTTGGGCTTGTTCTACGGCGGTTTGTACTGGGCTGTCGTGCGCCAATAGAGACGCTATTGCGGAGGCCAGGGTGCTGCAGGACCCGTGGCAAATGGGTGGTGATTGGCTCCATTGGTATTGTTTGATCAAGCCCTTACTGTCATAAAGTGAAGCTTGAAAGGGCTTGTCTTTACTGAAATTGTGATTGAGCAATAAATTGCGGCAACCTGCACTGGTGATGGCCTGTGCCGTGGCATCTATAGTGTCACTTTCCTTCGCCAAAATATGGGCTTCTTGAAGGGAAATAACCGCAACCTGGGCTAAAGGTAAAAGCAGTGATCCTATGGCTGAGGGTAAATCCGCTTGTTCGCTGTTATTTTCATCCCACAGGCAAAATGCAGGGTGCACGATTAAAGGAATGTTTGGGTAATCCTGAACGATGGAATGAATCGCTTCCGCATTGCGTACGGAGCCGGCAAACCCCACTTTTATCGCCTTGACCGCCATGTCTTCCAATACGGAACGTGCCTGCTCTATGACCAAAGTTGAGTCCACAGCAAAAGATTCTGCCGTTTCGGTCACGCCAGTAGTGCACAGAGCTGTGGCCACTGGGGCGCAGTGACAACCTAAGCTGGCGGCGGTTTCAATGTCCGCCTGCAGGCCGCCGCACCCGGAAGGGTCTAGCGCCGAAAATGAAAGTACAACGGGTGGCGTGGACATATGAATCTCCTACAGGCGTTTAATAGGGCTGTTTGAGGATTACCAAAAACACTATGGCGACTAGGAATAACACCGGAACCTCGTTAAAAAAACGGAAAAATTTATGTTGCGGTACGGGTTCGTCGCGGGCAAATTTTTTCAGGTACGCACCACACATGTGGTGGTAGCCTATCAGAAAAATGACCAAAGTCATTTTGATCCAGAACCAGATTGCGCCAACATAGGCCATCCAGTTTAAATAGATGGTGATGCCGCCGAAGACAATGGTGGCAATCATTGACGGATAGCCGATGACTCGGTAGAGCTTGTCTTCCATCACCTTAAAGCGCTCACGGCCAGCCTGATCTTCGGTCATGGCGTGGTAGACAAATAACCGGGGTAGGTAAAATAACACTGCAAACCAACAAATCACGGCTATGACATGAAGGGCTTTGAAGGTTAAAAACAGCATTGCTGGATTCCTTAATTGTTTTGATGCCTTAGATAAGACGTCAAACTTGATAAAAGTTTTTTATGGACTCTTCTGTCAGTATGCCTTGTACCGATGTCGCTATGGGGTTGTTGATGCGACTGACATACAGTGCTTCTGCTCCGCCATTGCGAATGGCCAGTAGCGCCTCCCACAGGGTAGCGGTTTCGTGAATGGGAGAGAGTACCAAACGCCGGGCGGGAATGGCTAATAAATCAATGTCTTTTTCCAGGCTCAACACATCAACGGGAGCTTCCTGTAAATATTTGGACAAATCGGCCGGGTTTAGGGCAATTTTATCGCGCGTTTCATTCTCTTTAAAATCCAGCACAATCCACTGAGGTTTTGGTAAGAGCAGAGCCTTGGCCTCCTCATAATCAATAAATCGACGAGCGTAAACCAACTGCGCGGCCATGACGTTGGCGATGCCGGTTTTTTTAAGCGCTTCCTGTGCCGGTTGAAACTGTATTGGCCGGCCGGTTTGCTGCAATTGCTCAATGAAGAGCCCTTCAAATGAAAATACAGTGCGGGTAATAATGCAAGCGATGACGATCACCAGCATGGATGGAAAAATCATGTTTGGGTTGTAACTGAGCTCAAGAACAGCAACTAACGCGGCCATCGGAGCATTCAAAACCGCTGCCATCATGCCGGTCATGCCTATAATTACATAAAATCCTGGCTCGGCAGTGGGCGTAGAATAGAGCCAATTGGCCAAATTGCCGAGGCAACCGCCCAGACAGGCCCCAATTACTAAAGTTGGGCCTATGACTCCGCCAGGAACGCCAAGTCCCAAAACCACCGCAGTGACCGCGAGCTTGGCAACAGCGACTAACAGCAAGATTCGCGCGTCGATTTCACCGGCCAGAGCCGAGTTGAGAGTATCGTAGCCCAGCCCCATGACTTCCGGCACAAACCATGCGACTGCTGCGGTAAAGATGGCTGCGAGCAATAGACGTATTGCCAGAGACCATTGGTTGAGCTTCAGAGTGCGCAGATGAATCGCGATAAATGAACCCGCAGCGCAGGCGATGAATACGCCACTAAAAACCATAAATGGCAATTCGAGCAGGCTGCGCATAGCGTCTGGTGACTGACTTAATAATGGTGTGGGGTCATTGAATACGGCCTGGGATAAAGCCGCTCCCGTGACCGATGACAAGATGATGGGGACAAAACCAACTATGGAATACTCCATCAGAATGACCTCCATGGCGAAAATCACTCCCGCCAGGGGGGTATCGAAAGAAGCTGCGATGGCGGCTGACACGCCGCATGCGATCAGGGTATAACGGCTGTTATTGGGGAGGCGTAACCAGCGAGAAATACGGCTCGCTGCGCCAGCGCCCAAATGCACTGCGGGCCCTTCTCGGCCAACGGATTGACCGCTGACAATACTGATCATTCCGCCAATAAATTGTACGTACCAGTTTGCGGATGGCATGCGCCCCTGGAAGTTGTGAAGGCGATCCAGTACATGTCCAACACTGACTTGGCTACGCTCTTTCCCGGCGGATTTTAAAAGGATGTAAAGTACAGCACAGCCAGCAAAAATGGCCAAGGTACGCATTTGTGGACTTAATGATTCGAAATTATCTGCCCCCCCCGGCAATAGGAATTCCAGTGGAAAATCGATCGCCAAGCGAAACAATATAATGATTAAACCTGTGGCTAAACCCACCAGCAAGCCCAGAAAAGTCAATTGCGGCAGCGCATCGACATAGGAGATGGAATAACGGAACTGGTGAAAGACCGTGCGTATTTTGTGCAAAAGAGAGGTGTGTACCATAAAATTCTGATGAGTCCGCAAAGTCAACTTCAGTTTTGATGCAAAGGCCGATACCATACCGCCCTCACTACTGTTATTTTACACATCAACCGCAAAAGCGTTGAATTATCAGTAAATTTGTTTAAGTTCGAACTAGAATCAAATGAGGTGCGGAGTGATACGAGTCGGTATAGTTGGGGGCACTGGATACACAGGGGCGGAGTTGTTGCGTTTATTGGCAAGCCACCCACAAGCAACGGCGGAGGTGATTACCTCGCGAGCGGAACAGGGGCGGGCGGTTGCTGATATGTACCCCAATTTGCGTGGCCATTGTGATCTCAAATTTACAGCCCCTACGCTCGACCAGCTCAAAACCTGTGATGTGATTTTCTTTGCGACGCCACATGGTGTAGCGCAGTCCATGATGGCGGATTTGATGACCAGTGGCATCCGGGTGATCGATCTTTCGGCTGATTTCCGTATTCGCGATATAGAGTCTTGGGAAAAATGGTACGGTCAAAAACATCAGTGCCCGCAATGGGTCGATGATGCAGTCTATGGGTTGCCCGAATTGAACCGAGATAAAATTCGCAGCGCACAACTGATCGCGTGCCCGGGTTGTTACCCGACTTCTGTGGAGCTCGGATTTATGCCGCTGCTCGAGCAGCAACTGGTGGACCCACTCAACCTAATTGCGAACAGTGCCTCCGGTGTCAGTGGCGCCGGCAGACAGGCCAAAGTGGATTTCTTGTTTGCCGAGATGAATGACAGTTTTAGGGCTTATGGTGTGGCTGGCCACAGACACTTGCC
Organism: Cellvibrionaceae bacterium; assembly: GCA_050289365.1. Taxonomy (GTDB): domain Bacteria; phylum Pseudomonadota; class Gammaproteobacteria; order Pseudomonadales; family Cellvibrionaceae; genus JBNKFP01. The sequence continues at coordinate 5,131 of JBNKFP010000120.1, forward strand.
GGAAATTGAACAGGGCTTAAGAGACATTCAGCAGGGACGAGGTGAGCCTGCGCAGTTGACGTTTGTACCACACTTGTTGCCGGTAGTTCGGGGAATTCATTCGACTCTGTACGCCACTTTAAATCGAGCGGATGTGGATTTACAAAGTTTATTTGAGCAGCGTTTTGCTGGTGAGCCCTTTGTTGATGTGCTGCCTAATGGCATGGTGCCCCAAACACGCTGGGTCAAAGGAACCAATATGGTTCAAATTGCAGTGGCTCGCCCACAGGGGCGGAATACCGCTGTAATCCTTGTAGCGGAAGATAATCTAACCAAAGGTGCATCCGGCCAAGCCATACAAAATATGAATATTATGTTTGGTCTTGATGAGAAAATGGGGCTCAGCGCGCCGGCAATGTAGCCATTTGGGGTTATGCTTCTCTTATGCAGAGCGACACTATGATAACGATAATAAAAATCCTTGGATGGATGCTATGACCGTGGTTAAAGGCACACGACCGCGACGGCTGCGAGTGGTTGAATACCGTCCTCATCTTCGCGTTTGGTTGAGCTTGTCGCTATTGGCGCTGTTTATTGGCGGAGTACAAACCGCGTTTTGGTTTGGCTATAAGAATGGCATGGCTGGGCAGGAAAGCGCGATTCAAGACGCTAAGGCCATTCGCATTGAGTTGGATTCCGCCAGAGCCGCAGAGGTCGAACTGCGACGCGCCGTGGAGACGGCTAAGTTGGGGGCTGAAGTGGACCAGAAGTCACTCGAAGAAGTGCGCCTGCAAGTTTTGGAACTCAAATCCAATATCGCCGAATTGGAGGAAGAGAACCAATTTTACCGTAACTTGATGGTGCCCTCCGGCAAAACCCAAGGATTGAATTTTGGCACCGTTGAACTGGCAGAAACCGACAAAAGTCGCCACTACCGTTTTAAAATCGTGATGCAACAATTGACCACCAGTCATCAATTGCTGAATGGAACCTTAAATGTCAATGTGGTGGGGCGCCGCGCCGGCGAAATCACGGTTTTACCCCTATCCGACCTCAGCGCAGAAATACCCTCCGCAAACATTAAACTGCGCTTCAAATACTTCCAAAATATAGAAGGTGAGCTGATTTTACCTGATGATTTCGAGCCTGAACGTATTGATATGGAAGCGCGCTCGACGGGTAAAAAGGCAACGAGTATTGAGAAACGCTTTGGCTGGTTAGTGCGTACCAACGACTAGAGCAACCGCAAACAAATTGGAGATCACATTATGGGGGCGAATCACACCCTAATATCCAAAGGTACTCGCATTGTCGGCGACGTCCATTTCAATGGGGAATTGCACATCGAAGGTCAGGTGTCAGGCAATATTATTGGCGATGCCAAGGCGGAATTGGTGGTGGGACAGCCGGGGCAGGTCGAGGGTGTTATTCAGGTGCCTAAATTAATAGTGCAGGGGTTGGTGCAAGGTGATATCCGCTGTTCTAAGCATGTCGAGCTGGGTGCCACCGCTGTTGTGAATGGCAATGTATTTTACAATTTGATTGAAATGGTCAAAGGTTCTCAAGTGAATGGCGGTCTTATCCATGTTGGTGAGGTTGAGCAAAATCAGCAGCAGGTCGCTCCGGTCAGTGATCAAGCCTAATACTTGACTAATTTACTAGGGTAAAGAGATAATGCAGCGCAGTATTGGGTGCGGTTTCGCATCCGACGTGTTTTATTAGAGGCAATTATGTCAGGTGCTCAAGCCTATACTCCGACCCCAATTCAAGTGACTGAAAATGCAATCGCCAAAGTGCGCAGTTTGCTCGAAGAAGAAGGGAACCAGGAATTAAAACTGCGCGTTTATGTGACCGGTGGTGGTTGCTCTGGTTTTCAGTATGGTTTTTCTTTTGATGAAGAGACCGCTGAAGATGATACCTTGATCAACAAAGATGGTGTTGTGGTGGTCGTTGATGCGATGAGTTATCCTTACCTAGTGGGCTCCAAAGTCGATTACGAAGAGGGCTTGCAGGGTTCAAAATTTGTCGTCCAAAACCCCAATGCCACCAGCACTTGCGGGTGTGGGGCGTCCTTCTCTATCTAGTGCCCATCAATCACTAGCTCCAAAATACTCCACCTAGCACGCTAAACCGCTCCGCTCCTGTGACTTTTGGGTGATTGCCTGATTGATGGTTCAATGTCTGGTGTGCGAGCCATGCAAAGGTAGCCGCTTCCACTTGATCTATTGGGATGCCCAGTGCTTCGGTCGTAGTGAGCGGAATGTGAGTCAGTAATCCCTGTAGTGTTGTCATTAAGGCAAGGTTGCGTGCCCCACCTCCACAAGCAAAAACCTCATCGGCCTCATGTTGTTTGACGGCATCGCTGATGCTTGTTGCGCTTAGGTGCAATAAAGTTGCTTGAACATCGTGAGGCGGCAAATCGGTAAAAGCTGAGAGTTGCCCCTCTAGCCATTCGGCAGAAAACTCTTCTCGACCCGTGCTGCGTGGTATGGGCAACCTGAAAAACGGATGTTGATAGAGTTGATCGAGCAACCCTTGGTGGACGGAGCCTGATCTCGCCCAGTCTCCATTCAGGTCGAAAGGTTGGTGTAGATGTTTTTGAGCCCAGTAATCTAAGAGGCCATTGGCTGGACCAATGTCATAACCTAAGCCCAGTTCTAAGCCATTTAATAGGGTTACATTCGCAATACCACCCAAATTCAATATGGCTCTGCGTGTCCCCTGTTGTGCAAATGCTGCTTGGTGAAAGAGTGGGGCGAGCGGTGCACCTTGCCCTCCCAGAGCAATGTCCCTGCGGCGAAAGTCGGCCACAGTGGTGATTTGAGTGAGCGCAGCTATCGTGTTGGGATCGCCGATTTGCAATGTAAACGGGGTGGAGCCGCGCGGGCGATGGCGTACAGTTTGTCCGTGACTGCCAATGGCTTCGATATCCTGCGATTCCAGCTGTGCACGGGTGAGTAGGGTATGTGCGGTTTCTGCAAAAAATTGAGCGATGCCAACATCTAGCTGCCCCAATCGATCGATTTCATTGTTGCCCGATTGATAAAGTGCGATGATTTCTTGCCGCAGGGCGGTGGGGTAGGCTTGAAAATAGTGGTGGAGAAGTTTGAATCCTCCCTTTTTATCGGCTTCCAGTATGACAGCGTCTACGCCGTCCGCACTGGTGCCGGACATCAAGCCTAGATACAGAGCCATTAATTAAAGAGACTTGGTCGCATCCTCGGCGATCGCCACTCGCGTGGTTTTCTCGAGCTGCGCCATTATGGGTTGTGTTTGAGCGAGAAAGCGCTGCATTTCATTTGCCGCAATAGACTCTGCTTTAGGAAGTTTTTGGACGATAGTTCTTGGGTTTCGGTGTACGCCATTAAGCAGGAATTCATAATGCAGGTGGGGCGCTGTTGACAGGCCTGTGGTGCCGACATTGCCAATGATCTGTTTTTGTTTTACTCGATCCCCTTTTTTCACTCTGCGCTTGCTCAGGTGCAGGTACTTAGTTTGGATTTCGCCGCCATGCTGTATAACGATATAGTTGCCGTTGGATGAGTTATAGGCGGATGCGATGACTCTGCCGTCACCGGAGGCCCATACGGGGGTGCCTCTATTGGCCGCGTAGTCTGTTCCACGGTGGGGTTTGACGGTTTTGGTGATGGGATGTAGTCGTTTGGGGTTAAAGTTGGAGCTGATCCGCCGAAAATCTAAGGGCGCTCGCAAAAACGCCTTTTCCATAGCGTTACCGGAAGGCGAATAGTATTGCGCTTTGCCCTGGCGGTCGACATACCTAACCGCT
>JBNKFP010000121.1:0-8889 GCA_050289365.1 Cellvibrionaceae bacterium
GCTTTGGCCGCTGGCTGCCCCGTTATCGTCAAAGGCCACCCATCTCACCCTGGCACCAGCGAACTGGTCGCCCAAGCCATTGGCCGAGCCATTGAGAAATGTCACATACCGCCCGGCACTTTCAGTCTCATCAATGGCCAGGGCAAGGATGTGGGCGAATACTTGGTCCTCGCCCCGCAAATCAAAGCGGTCGGGTTCACGGGATCTTTTGCCGGTGGCACGGCGCTGTTTAAAATCGCCAATGAACGCCCGGATCCCATTCCCGTGTTTGCAGAAATGGGCAGTATCAACCCGGTATTTTTACTGGAGAAGTCTCTGCAGCTCAATGCAGAGACCATCGCCCATGAATTTGTGAGCTCCCTGACCCTTGGCAACGGTCAGTTTTGTGTGAATCCCGGTCTAATCATTGCGGAAAAAGGTGCAGCTCTCAACCGCTTTTTGGCAACCACAGCGGCGCTCATTACCGACCAACCGGCAGGTATATTGCTTAACGACAACATCTGTACCTTCTACAACCGCAGCTCGAGCCGGTTGCAAGCCACTGTGGGCGTGGAGCTGGTTCAGCAGGGAGCACAGGCACAAAGCGAATCGGGATGTTATGGCCACAGCCAGCTCTTTAAAACCTCAGCAAAGACGTTTTTTACAACGCCCGACTTACACGAGGAGGTATTTGGCCCCAGTTCACTGGTGGTGGAATGCGATGATTTCCGGCAAATGCTGGCGGTAGCGAACCAATTGCGTGGCCAACTGACGGGATCCATTCACTGCAATGAAGCCGAGCACAGCCGAATGCAGGAATTGGCGGCTGTTCTCGCTAATCGGGTAGGTCGCCTGATCATCAACGGCTTTCCCACCGGAGTGGAAGTCGTGTCCAGTATGGTGCATGGAGGCCCATTTCCCGCCACTACGGATTGTCGTTTTACCTCAGTGGGAACCGCAGCGATCAAACGTTTTCTGCGACCCGTGTGTTGGCAAGATTACCCCGCCACACTTTTGCCAGACGCCTTGCTCGACCACAATCCGCTGCAGCTGCCGCGGACGGTAGATGGCAAGTACCATTTGAACTAAAGCGTGCATTGTTTGAGTCTTTGCAGCCCTCTATGCCGGGCTGAGGGGCACGATTCCCTGATGATGCTTACGGTCGCCAAAGCTTAGGGCAATTCTGCTTAAAGCCATTGATTTAGTTGGATTTAAACTTCCAATTTGCCGGACACCCGCAAGCAAACTTTCATATCGTTGGGGCAACTCCCCTCGCGCTATGGTAGTTGCCGAAGTGCCTGGCTGTGTAACCCCGACAAGGTGTCGGAGGGTGTAGGCCGTGTAAGCCGATAGGCGCCTCACGGCGTTACGCTGTCAAAATGCACAACCGTTTCCCGTAAAAACAACAGACCATGAATATTAATAATTTCGAAATTTCCAATATTGGACCGCAGAGCTTATTCTTTTTGGATTTTATTCTGGGGTTTTGAGCTTGGAGCGCGTGGGAGGCGCCTTGGGGCTTACCCACCCTACGTCTCAACATACCTGCCAGGGAAGTAGACGTGTAATCCCAACATGGATGTCGGAGGGTAGAACACGGCCGAAGACAATTTACCCCCGCCCCAAATTGCACTCCAGTAACAACTCGAGGCATTTATTCACGACAACCAACAGCCGATTGCCATGTTCGCTGCAGTGTGGTGCGAATTCTGCTGTTCTGTGCGCAGGGCTCTGCAACAATATGGAATTGAATTTAGGTCAAAATCTGCGTATAACCCTGCGCCATAAAAAGAACAGGAATACATTTCCTCAAATATTCATAAAAGAAAAATTTTTAGGTAGCTGCACCAATCTGTTCGATCGGTTTGAAAAATGCCTCCCTACAACGGGAATTACAACAACATCAAATCCATTATTACCAATATATTGCCATGGACCCATACAGTGTGTTGCCCATGTGGTTGCACCCTTGTTAAGTTAATCTGAGGCCACAAAACCCAAAGTTTTGATTCAGCGAATGTAATCGTTCTTCGCCAGACTCTCGCAAATTTACCAACGCATTGCACATAGCCCGATTAAAATGATCCCAAGGCCGAGGAACCAAAACTCAGGCAAGTCACATTGCCAACTCTCCGCACCCAACACACCTCTACAAGCTCGTCTGTGACAGATCAATTGCAATGCTATCGTCTACACTGAACAAAAGATACCGAGCTTGCACGATGAACATACCGGAAGATTTACCTGCGCTGATCATTAGCATGCGCCTTGAGCAAGGAGAAATTGCCTTCACCGAAGTCTTTTTGGGCTCACTGGATATATTCGACGCCACAGGGCTAGAGCTACAACAAGCCCCCCAACTATTCCTAAATAGAATAAAAAACATCAATTTATTAGCAAAAATCAGTGACGCACTTGTGAATCAGACTTCCTTTGAAGTTGAGCTTCAGTTCGAAAGCGCTCATGGTACCGAATACTGGCTTCACTGCGCTCTAACAGCCAACGATGCTCAATGCGGAAGCGCCTGTATCATCGACGTATCTGAAACCCATCGACAGGCTGAGCACACTAAAAAGTCTGCGGAATTTTTTACCCAGTTGCAAAACCAACTTGAAGACCTTTTCTACTTTAAAGATCGACGCTCAAGAATTCTTGGTGGCAATAAAGCATTTTGTGAATATCACGGTGTAACCGATATAGAAGAACTTCTCGGCAAAACTGACTTCGATTCAAAACGTATCCCCGAACGCGACAAAGAAGACATATTCAAAGCCGAACAAGAAATCATGATGAAAGGCAGTGTGCTGCGCAAGCGCGAACAAAGTTGGGATAAGTACGGCGCGGAATATTTTCTTGAATCGATCAAAACACCGCTTAAAAATGAAACAAAGGAAATTATCGGCCTCGTTGGTATTACGCGGGACATAACCGCTCAAGTTCGATCCGAACAGACACTAGAGCAAGCAAAAATTACAGCCGAAGAAGTCAGCAAAGCCAAAAGTGCTTTTCTTGCCGTAATGAGTCATGAGATAAGAACGCCTATGAATGGCGTTATTGGTTGTACCTCATTACTGTCGAAAACCAATCTCGACACAACTCAACAACAATTTGTTGACACCATAAAAAGTTCTGGCGACTCGCTACTGCGAATCATCAATGACATACTCGATTACTCAAAAATCGAAGCCGGAAAGTTTGAACTATGTAATTGTGAATTTGAATTACGCGATGTGGTTGAACACTGCTTGAACCTTTTTGGCAGAGATGCGGCGGACAAATATATTGAAATGAATGCGCTCGTGGATGCCAAAGTACCAGAAACATTTTGGGGTGACCCAGCGCGTCTTCGGCAAATATTATCTAATCTTGTCGGTAATGCGGTCAAATTTACAAATCACGGTGAAATATTTATCGACATCCAAGTCGCCTCCATTGACCTTATATCATCCACATGTGAATTAAAAATTCAAATTAAAGATACTGGAATCGGCATCGAAAAAGATAAACAGAAAAAATTATTCGAAGCATTTACCCAAGCTGACAGCAGCATAACACGAAAATTTGGTGGAACCGGATTAGGCTTAGTTATCTGTAAAAAACTGGTTGACCTGATGGGCGGAGAAATCACCTGCAACAGCCAAATCCATCAGGGCACAACATTCGAAATCCAATTAAATTTACCCTATACAAAAACCAAACCCAAACCGGAATACCAGCGAATCCTCACTGCATTAAAAAATAAAATGGCACTGATTGTGGATGACAACAATACCAACAGGATGGTGTTAGAGAAGCTCTGTGAGCAACACGGCATCAACAGTCGATCTGCAAACAACACTGATTCAGCTTTAAACCTTTTAGAATCCTCAGAGAATTTTGACCTTATACTCTTAGATTTCTGCATGCCAGATGTTCACGGCGGCGAATTCGCACAAAAACTGAGATCCATCGAACGTTTTAAATCCCTGCCTATTATTTTATTGAGTAGTATTTACACACCCAATGAATACAAAAATTATGTCAACGGTTTTTTACTCAAACCCTTTAGCAGCAAACGTCTTCTGGAATCAATGCACCAGTCACTTAGAAGTACAAACAATTTAAGTTCACCTGAGAAGTTTACCAAACTCGCCCCCAAAGAAACCCAAATATTGGTTATCGAAGACAATCAAGTCAACCAAATGGTATTGTGTTCTATGCTCAACAAACTCCATTATATGAACATCACCTCTGTGGAACATGGCGCCGCGGGTGTAGAAATGGCCAAAAATCAAACTTTTGATTTAATTTTTATGGATATTCAAATGCCCGTAATGGGTGGAATAGAAGCGACAAAACACATTCGTCAATTGCCCAGAGGCGATTTACCCTGGATTATTGCACTAACAGCAGAGGCTCTTAAAGAAGATGAAACACTCGCCTACCAAGCCGGGATGAATTCCTACATCACCAAACCAATCACCCTTGAGAGCCTGCAAAATGCATTAATTTTAGCGGAAGACATTATGCAAGCAAGCAGGTTGTAATCTTATAGTATATAGGCGCTTAAAAGCATTATTCTCGGCTGATCATTGAACAATTTCGACCCAGCTGTTTACATCGATACAACGCCTTATCCGCACGCTTAAACGCAAGGTCAAATTCTTCATCAACATTCATGGCAGCAATGCCAAAACTGCATGTTACGGTTAAAGGTTTGTCCAACTGGAACTTGTGATTAGCTATAATTCGACGTAATTTCTCGGTAATATTGTAGGCAGAATCTTGGCTGGTCGCGGGAATGAATAGCACAAACTCTTCTCCTCCCCAACGACCAAATAGATCGCTGGTTCGTATATTGGCTTGAACTAAGCGAGAAATTTCCAGGATAACCAAATCCCCTACATCATGCCCTCGTTGATCGTTCACACGTTTAAAGTGATCAATATCCAGCACCACAACCGAAATAGGAAAATTATTTAAATCTGCGCTTATTTTCTTCAAATTTTTTAACATCCCCAACCGATTTAAAACACTGGTCAGAGGGTCTAAATGGGACAACTCTTTGTATTTTTCAGACTGCTTTTCATAGTATTCTTTATCAGACGCGAGCGCATGAATTTGTTGAGTATAGGCGCGATTGCGAGATATTAAGGCGAAAAATTGAACAGCGAGATAGGCTGTAGCGCAACCAACCCAAGTCAACAGTATCACGAAATAGAAAGTTGACTCATTAATTCTAGGTCCTTCGAAATACAACTGTCTGAACTTGACGCTAACATTATCAACATTTTCTATATAGCGTGAAAAATCAAACCCCATTAGAATCACATTGCTGAATTCAAGCGGCAAATATTTGCGCTCCAATTCACGCTGATCCGTCCACCAATCGGCAACAGAAAATTCATTCAGATAGATTGAAACGATACGATTTTCGGTCAATTCACGTGTATTCAAACTCAGTTTCATAAATTTTGCACTATTGTAATCGTCTGGTTTCGAATACGAAGAATTATAATTACGGAAATAGATATCCATTTTGGGGGCGGCACCAACATAGTCGGCATCGATCACTAATTTTGTGTATTTGGACAGATCGTAGCCTTGGGTATAACTTTCGCCTAGAATGATATCAAAAGTGCATATATAGCTTTGATGAGCTGAATCAGGCATATAACAACGAAAAGAAGTATGGTCTTCCGCCCAAAAACCAACACCAAGTACCCCCGGTTGATAGGGCTTAACATTTTCAAATTTCCATTGCACAGAGGGAATAACAACTAGCTTATTCGGTGGAATATAACGATAAACGCTAATAGCAGCAATCGTTACAATGATTGCCCCTAATATCAATATACTGAGTATTCGATGTTGCATTCGATTGCTGCCTCAGATTATTCCGCGTCTGCAGCAAAGTGTAGCAACCAATTGCACGAAACGAACGCCGATGAAACCGCTTCGCGAGCCCTATTAAGGATCCAACAGGGGTTTGGCAGACAAATCGAAAAGACAGGGCAACTCATGGTCACTATCAATGTAATTTTCCGGCACAATAGCAATTGAAAGACGGTTATAGATTTTTTCGCAAAAAAGCAATCATATCGTCCAAGACCGGCGGAGCCCGATCCTCAAAACAACCAGTTAAGTATTCCGGGCAACCACTATCGAGAAAGCCGTGACCACGTCCCTCATAAATTTTAAATTCTACTTTTTGATTGAACTGCTTTAGTTCGTCCACATAGGATTGTGCAACCTCAGGTGTGGTCATAGGGTCTTTACTGCCGACAAGCACAAATTGCGGGGGAAGCTTGTAATCTTTCGCATCCGGCACACAGTAAATAGGGGACACAGCGCGATAGAAATCCGGTCTTGTCTCAACATTAAAGTCTTTGCCAAACAGTCCACGCGGGCTGGCGTTGGCGTATTTCCAAAAAGGGTTATTTGCAGTCTCAAAACCATTTTTAGCGGCTTTCTGTAAATCAAAAGCGGCGTAGCTTAGGATGACCGCTTGCACTTTTAAACCGTCTTTTTTGGCCATTTTTTCCGCTGTTAATTTTTTGGGTAAATATGTCGGTTTAAAACCAATAGTGCTGCCTGCGAAGCCATCGGATTCCAACCGCCTTCCAGCCAGCACCACCATAGACGCCAAATGACCGCCAGCACTGTCTCCGGTTACGGCCACACGTTTTGGATTGCCTTGATATTTTTTGATGTTTGCCTTAACCCACAAAATGGCTCCCATGGCGTCTTCGACCAATTCGTTAGCTGTAGTGGTATTGTTTATGTCTGCCAAGAGACGGTAATTGGCGTTGACCACCACCATCTCACCATTGGCTGCCATATACTGCGCCATATCCGACATAATTGATTTGGAATTCAGTAACCAGCCACCGCCGTGAAAGATAACCAGCACGGGATAGGATTTTTTCTGTGTTTGAGGCGTATAAATATCCAATGTCAGCGGAAAATTTTTTGGCGCTGCCCACTGAATATCTTGGTGCAATGTTACGGGCAAGTCCGCATTGACCGAAAAATTGTAAAACAGGGCCACAAAAAGTAGCCCCACATGAATCCATTTTGATTTAACGTTTTTCATAAATAGCTCGTTCGTCTGGATTGAGTCTTCTTTTATGCGGGGAGAGAAAAAGGAGCAGCTAAAGAGCAGCTCCTTTGACGGGCACTAACGAATTTTAAATGAGCTGGCAATTCCCGCTGACTTGGCCAATCCAGCGCGAATTTGTTGCGGGCCACCGCCTATCCACAAAGACGCTGTACCGGGTACGATTTTGCGGTTGCCGCTATCGTCCACCAGAGACAACTGGGTCGAATCCAGTTGAAATGTGACCTTAGTTGATGCGCCTTTCGCCAAATGAATTCGCTTAAATCCAACCAAGGACTGAATTGGAGCACCACTCACATCCGGTCGCGATAGGTACAGTTGCACCACTTCATCGCCATCCATTTTACCGCTGTTAGTGACCTTTACGGATACCTTGACAGTTTTGCTCTTGCTTGAAACTTTTGATGGGCTCACTTTCGCATTGCTGTATTGAAATTGGGTATAAGACAAGCCATAACCGAACGGATACAAGGCTTCACCGGTAAAATAGCGGTAAGTGCGATTGGCCATGGAGTAATCACTAAACGCTGGCAAATCATCGACGGACTTATAGAAGGTTACCGGCAGGCGCCCTGCAGGGCTGTAATCGCCTGCGATCAAATTAGCAACCGCTTCGCCGCCCTGACCGCCGGGATACCAAGCCTCGATAATGGCTGGAATATGTTGATCCGCCCAGTTCACACTGAGCGCACTGCCATTCATCAACACGAGAATAACCGGCTTGCCGGTACTGGCGACCTGTTTCAACAGAGTTTGTTGAACCTCAGGCAAATCCAACCGGGTCCGATCCCCACCAGAAAAACCCGGCACAGCGACAGGAATTTCTTCCCCTTCAAGCTGAGCGGTAAGACCTGCAACAAAAACGACAAGGTCGGAATTCTTTGCTGCAGCCAATGCTTGCTGACTTCCTGCATCACTGGGTGTGCTCCACACCAATTGCTCGCTACCTTCCGTCTGCCGCTGAAACGCTTCAACTTTTATGGGGTAGCGTTTACCTGCCACCAATTCAATTTGGCCGCTGGCCATGGTCGACCGCCAGTCCACCCCCCAAGCATCAACCACTTGCTGATTGTTTACCCAGATTCGGTAACCGCCATTGGCTTCATAGCGAAAGCTGTAGGTTCCACTTTCCGGTGCAGTTAAGAAGCCGCTAAAACGCACCGCTCCATGTCTATTTTCGCCACTCCATACCAGACGAGCATTGCTTTCAATAAGCTTCTTTTCTGGCTTAACACTGAGATCCTGTCCAGCAAAATATTCCGCCGCCAAACCTTTTTTGCGGCATTTTTTGTCTACACACAAGACGTCGTCTGGCACTGGAAATTGCTGTGCATCCAGCAAACCAGTTCCTTTCGCAAACTGAATTTCACTTTTGCTAAATCGTTTTTTAAGGCCCGCCAACACCGTAACCGGATGCGATGGAGTGCCGTTGTAATTGCCTACCAAGGCTTCGACATTGTCGGCGTTCGGCCCTATGACCGCGATTTTTTTCGGCGATGATTTTAATGGTAAAAGCGGACCTTGATTTTTCAGTAGCACCAGGGATTCCTGCGCCATCGTCAGCGCCACTTGACGATTGGCCTCTGTATCAAAATCCTTTGTGGTGATTTTTGGAAAAACACGGTGAGGCGGATCAAATTGCCCCAGTTGCATTCTGGCGGTAAACAAACGTTGCAGGGAGACATCGATATCGGCCTCGGCAAGCAGACCTTGCTGTATGGCTTGCAGAATATGTTGTGATTCATGGGAGGGGCCGCAAATCAAATCCATTCCGGATTTAAATGCCAAAGCGGCAGCTTCCTGCGGCGTGG
>JBNKFP010000122.1:0-8808 GCA_050289365.1 Cellvibrionaceae bacterium
TATTCGCATCCCATAAATACTTAATCGGATTAGCTGCCGCAGGTACGGCACAATTGGTCACAATATAATCGGGACCGAGTGCAAAAACGCTCGGTTCACTTGAAGAGCTAGCACTGGACTCAGACGATTGCGCACTACTACTAGACTCAACCACACTAATATCACAACGCTGAGCCACGGTTTTCTTCTCCGTTGCGCTATAGGTAAATCGCACAGCTTTATCAACCGAATTCGAAACACCGGGCTCATCAAGAATGCCATTACCATTTGAATCTTCGCGTAAATTACCAAAACGATCCCGCAACAATCCTGTTACCGAACCTACCCAAGAAACCGCTCCATCATCTATATCTGGAGTGTAAAAAGTTTGCAAGGCCAAGCCTTCGCCAGTGAGAGTATTGGTAGATACACCCGATCCTGTTCCTGTAGATGCTGCCACTACTAACTCGTTAATAATGTCAGCTAATTTTTGTTTTAACCTCTGTGGAGATTTAATGCTGGCATAGCCTTTGGGCATGGGATCGCCATATGGGTCAAATTCAGATGATGCCCACTCAGACAATTTATCAGGGATTTGATAACCGCTCGCAGAATCTACAGTATCACTATCCTTAAAAGACCCCCATTTTGTAGCGTAGTAAAGTGGATCTTTTAGAAATTTTCCTGGAGCGCCGCCGCCCGTTCCGTCTAAATCAAACTTAACTCGCTGGATACGGGAGTCACCATTTACATCAACTTCACATGCGGTGTTTTGTGTACACCAAGTAGTAGCCGTTGAAGGGTCAACCGGAGATAAACTGAAAAGCTTGCCCTTAATATCATCAATGAGGGTCGCCGACTGGTTCGGATCATCTTTAAAATATAGGGCTCTTTTTAATAGGTCGCTCCATTGGCCCACACCCAACACGGTATTGTTGTCCAGCAAAGTTTGGATGTCGACTTGCTGAAGATCTAGCCCCTGAGTAGGCTGATTAATAGGATCATTAGTTACTTTATCGTTGGATATATAGGACGGGAAATACACCGTATCCTGGTTACCGACCCCCGTTCCGGAAATTGCGAAACCAAATAACAGTCGATCATCCGCACTCTCATAAATAATTTGGGTATCGACTTGTAACTCGGTGCCAACGACATTAGTAGAAATAATACCACTGATATCCAAATCGTAGTCACCGCCCTGTTCAGAGTCCTCCCAGCCAACATAATATTTATTGTTGCCAAGGGGCCTAAACTCCACTAGAGCACAATTACCTTTCCTATCAGGAGTTACACCCTCAGCGGTATCTCCCATGTTTTGACAGGCAGGAATAATTATGACCGTTTTGCCATTAGCGCTCACCGTAATATTGGGTAAAGCTCCAGCCAAAGTTATGCCATAGGTTGCAATGGTATCTTTTTCCGGCGTACCTGGGTTGAAATCGGTTGAGTGCATATAATAAGCTAAACCGGCACCAAAATAGGTACCATCAAGTCGCGGAGTCTCTGGACATACACCTCTAACGTCCGATAACTTTGTAATGCTTTTTGCCGTACATTGCGCATCACTACCTGTTGTGCCTGTGACAGACCCTACAAAATAAGTAGCATTACTATCAATCTCATTCGTTCCAATAGCATCGGTTAAGGAAGCAACAGTCGTCGTCTCTGTACCGAGATCTAAGCTCGCTATAGTATCGCCGGCAATAGAATTATCATAAGAGACGCCGCTAGCATTAAAAGCCAGTACATTACGGCTCATGCAGGCATTTAGATTGTTATTGGTCGCTGGCCACTCCGAAACCACCGACAAGCCTTTCACTAAATCCTCTTCTACTGAGGAATAGATATTATTCGCACTGGAGGAAGACGACGAAACGGAACTGTATGACACACTTGGTTCAGCAGTTCCTGCCATACCTGTTGCTACAAAATAACGATAACTCTCCGCCAAAATTTCAGAAAACGGATTACCCCAATCACGACATTTGCCATTGGTAAACTCCGATTGCGCCCACTCACAGGTACCACCGCCTTCATTGTATGTCCCATTGCGCCTCTCCCGGTTATTGCCGTTAAACTCGTAATCGATGAGACGCAATGCGTTTAAACTTCCAACTATAGAATTTTGAGTCGCTGGTGGTGAAGCCGAATAGAGTTCCGACAATGGGCGAGATACAAAAGTACCATCGCTATTCACTTCGTCAGCAAAGCGCGTTAGATTTTTACGGACTACCCCAAAATCTTTGTTACTAACATAGCTACCCGTGAGTAACCCGAATTTGATATGGTCAACATTTTTGCCCTGCAACAGGCCAATGGGTTTGTGATTCGCATTGGGATAGCTTTCGCAATGAATATCATAAGTTTCCTTATTGGCCGCTTCCCATGTTACTTCGGCAAAATTGCACGCTTGCACCCTTGCAATAAAATCGTAAACAGGCTCATCTGTAGCCGAACCTGCAGCCGCAGACTTTTGAGGCAAGGCGCGATGAGCGTATATGCCGGTAGAGGCAGGATCGTTATTACCATTCACTCCCATCTCAATAAAATAACCCAAATTGTTACGCACATTATCTCGTTGCTCTTCTGTCAGCTGAACTCCGCTCATCCACTCGTCTATGTACACATTTTTATCGGGGATTTCATCGATCGTAATGCATTGATATCTCTCATTACTTGCCCACAGTGAATAATTGCCCTTCACTGCTCGAATTAATGGGGGCGTCAGAATAACTGCCGGGTCTTGACTGATTAACACTTGATCTTTAATGGGTTTAGACGTGTTACAAAATGTGTATCCTGTACAGAGCTGGGGATCGCCACTAAGACAAGTTGAGTCTGGCGGTAAACCATCCGTTAGTTTGCCAATATCAGTTCCAGCATAATACTTGGCAAAACTGTGGGTATCTTGGGGCAAATACGATCGCTCCAGTACGACTAGATTTGGGTTATCGGTAGAGCGATAGCCCCCGTACAACACGTGTCTCACCAAATCAATACGCGTCATACTCACCCAGTTTAAAAAATTACCGCTCCAGCCACCGCCATCGCTATCCTCACAATATTTATCCGTTGCTGCTCGATCTGCATAAAACCGACCGAGGTTTGAAGAATAGGTGTAACACAGATGGCTATTGAAATACCCAACATAATCAACAGCGTGCGTGTAAGTCGTCTCAGGGGCTGGAGTCGTTTCGCCCGGCACCTGATAAATATCATCGTAGTCATTATAGGCTTCTAAAAACAATTGATGATCAAGGGACAAAGCCAGCATGACTTCAATATCGCCCACTTGGCGACTGGTAATGGGAGGCACAGCTGCGTAATCCGCGTTTGAAACGGCCAAAGCCGAGGGTGCTGTGCAACTCAACATAACGCTTAACAATATTAAAGCGTTACGAAAATAGGGTCTTGAATGGTTACTATTTTTTAACTTTTTCATAGTGTCAGTCTTCCTCGGAATACTGATTGCAACATAACGGTGGATCGATTGGCTTCACCTTCCGCTTGAACGGATACCCGAAATAACGGCACCATAGAATCCCGTGATTGTTCTTCGTTTTGTACTTTCAAATCATCACGGGGTACAAAACACATAAATTCCACTAGATACTTCACTTTATTGACTGCGTTGCCGCCGCTGGTTTTAGGTACGTCAATAGTAGGGGCATTAGTCCATCGATCCGGCTCGTCCCAATACTGCCGAGCTACTCCCGCATCAGATGCCAACTTACACTCATCAAAGTGGCCCGTTGCATCAAAATGACCATTAAAACAATAGCCTTTGCCGGAACAATCCGGGACAAAACAAAATTCACCAGAACACCCAGGGGTCAATTGGCGAATATGAACGGCTGGATCGATTAAACTCTGCTCGACTTTCTTTAATGCCGACTCTGCGGTTTGAAAAGCAATACTGCGATCGCGCTGGCTTGCTGCCATTTTTAGCTCCAAATTGGAAGAGCGGATACTGGCAATGCCTAGCACAGTTACCACCGCTAAAATCACAAGCGCAACAATCAAAGTGGCTCCCGCTTGAGCACGGAATTTTATGGGTTGTCTTTTCATAACTAAATCCGATTTTTCAGCAGGACAGTGGACGAGACAAGTCGACGAACATAGCGGTCGGTGTATACATTGTCTTCTATGCCGGGTTCGGTTCCTGAAACAGCTCCAGTTCGCGATGGTAACTGCGAGCGCATTAATAAGCTCACCTCAACGGAAATCACATTAGCCCAGCTCGCTGTGCCAGAATTGATTTCAGTCGCAGTTAGATAACGAATGTTGTTACCAATACGAACACCGTATTTTATGGCCATATCCTCAACACCCAGAGCAATTTCTTCCGTAACTGTGGCGCCACCTTTTAATACCAAGCGCTTTAAGGCGGGCTGGCCAGGTAAAACGCTGGACTCTTGGATAAAATAAGCGTGGGCGAGGTAATCCATAACAACAGATCCCTGCTGATAGACTTCCACGGGCTTAGTCGTAACGTCAGGTGTAGAGCAATTGTATCCACCGTCCAATACACTGGGTTTCACGGCTGAAGTACAGGCCGAATAGGCTATGTCTGTATCGTCATCAACATCCCCAAACACTTGCAGAACACCGACTCGCCGGCAGTCTTCGGCCACCACTGCGATATAATCACCACTGGTAAATTTTGCATTTGAATTCAGAACAATCTGATTGATATGACTGCTGATAGAGAAGGTTTCACCGCCCGCACGACGAACGATAAAAGTTTCAGGTGAATGAGAACCACTGGCATTCGGTGGATCCCATAGCGTTTCAGTACCTGAAAATGTAGGGAAAGACCCATCGGTAATACTTTCGATAGGATTTACACCTAATAGTTTTGCGGCGTTGGTTCCTGTGGTGGGTGCAACCAATGCGGTCTTTGGATTTTTGCCAGCACACCCCCAATAACCCGCGCTGCGTATGTCTTTACTAATGGTTTCCATGGCGTAACGCGCATTTTCCTGGATAAAGGCCATATCCTCCTGGCCTAAAAAGGTGGTTTTACTCGATAGCACTACCTGAATCACGCCAGCCAAAATAATCAGGCCAATCAGAATGGCCACCATTAGCTCGACGATGGAAAACCCGCTTTGTTTCGACTTATTAAACACCATTGCTCACCTCGAGTTATAACCCAACTAATAGGGTGTAGTTTCTGCGCCCGGTATAGCTAGTGTCTACAGTACCGTCAACCGCTTTACCTGGATCTCGCTCATCGGCACGACTGTCATCAAAAGAAACCGTGATTTGAGCGTAGGTCATTCCGTTATTCGTAACCTGCGTAACTGCGCCAGAACCAGCTGGCAACAGGGCTGCAATCGAATCGTCCCATTGTTTCTGGTCCCACTCGGCCAATTGTGCTGGAGAACAGGCATTGTCGTTACAGTTAGTTGAAGCGTTGGCTGCGTCTATATATCCAGCCAACACGGATGGGTTCATAGCAATACGTTCGGCGAGACTGTTGGCCAAGTAAACAGCGTTAGAGTACGAGTTTGCCGATTGATTAAATTTCATGGACTTGGATTGCATCGCCAAAACACCCAGCAAACCGATGGCGAGCACAAACAACGCCACCATCACTTCTACTAGCGAAGAACCGCTCTGCTTAGAACTCCCCATTTTTGATCACCTCTGTGCAGCTTTTGAAATGCTGCTTTTTTGTGTTGTCGAATTTTTTAATTTATCTCAATTAGGGGCAGGCAAGATTATTGCCCCCGGGTATATTTTGTATACCATCATTGTCCGTATCTTGCGTTTTTATCACTAACCCACTGGCGTTAACATAAATCCCGCGAGCATATGAAGTTGTTCCATCAGGCTCACAAATCACAATGGTGTTCGCTGTACCATTTAATAAAAATCCTTGAGAGTTAAATGAGAGGTAGGTTAAACCTGAACTTCTCATGGTGTAGTCGCCGGCATACTCATACACATCAATGACTTCTTCGTCAGTTGTGCTCTGATCCTGATTAGCATCTTCAAACACCACCCAACCACGATCCCAGTTTGCCGATGCAGTGCAGGTAGCGCCGTCCGTAGAAGGACAAATAGCGACAACCTTATTGCGCGAAGCCGCTTCCGTGCGCGCGGTGGAAATGGCACTGGCCAATTTCGATTGCATCGCTTCTACATTGTTCTTTTTGATCAATGAGCTGAAAGACGGTGCCGCTATGGTTATCAAAATCGCAGCTATGACAATCACAATCATCAATTCAATCAGGGTAAAACCTTGGCTAAACCTTTTTCCAAATTTACTCACGGCGATTCTCTCGTTTAATTAACGTGTCAATAGCCCTACCCCTAGGATCACAGTAAAACAGGCGGCTTGGGCTTGTCATTGGGGTACAGATGGGTGGACGAGTGCAACGACAAACGGCACTTTATGGATTGGACAAAACCCCATTCGTGCTATATGTCACATTTTTTTGCGCTATAGACGCGACATCATTATTATTAATTCAGTATAAACAACGTTCAAGCCAGTTTAACACGGCATATTTTAAAAACCAGCGGCAGTTAAAGCGCAAAATTCGAACTCCTTGTATGTTAAGTGCGCAATTCTTTAGGCAGTGAAAAACTGATATTTTCCAAGCGACCGGATAATTCTATAGGGTCTGCTGCCGCGCCAAATTGTTGAAGAC
Organism: Cellvibrionaceae bacterium; assembly: GCA_050289365.1. Taxonomy (GTDB): domain Bacteria; phylum Pseudomonadota; class Gammaproteobacteria; order Pseudomonadales; family Cellvibrionaceae; genus JBNKFP01. Next base: position 6,645 of record JBNKFP010000122.1, read on the forward strand.
CATGGATCACATCTCGCACCAAAATTTCCGGTGCTGATGCACCGGCGGTAATACCCACCGCCGCCTTCGACGTAAACCATTCACGGCGCAGATCCTCAGGACCATCGATAAGATAGGCTTTGGTGCCGCAGCGCTCGGCCAGTTCGCGCAAACGATTTGAGTTTGAACTGTTGGGAGAGCCCACCACCAACACAAGATCACATTCCAGCGCCAATTGCTTGACCGCGTCTTGACGATTTTGAGTGGCATAGCAAATATCGTCTTTTCTAGGCCCCTGGATATTCGGGTATTTATTACGGAGTTGATCGATTATTTGCGCGGTATCATCCATAGAAAGTGTGGTTTGAGTCACGTAGGCCAATTTTTCCGGATTTTGAACACTTAAGGATTCCACGTCCGCACTGTTCTCCACAAGGTAAATGTGTCCGCATCCACTGTTTTGATATTGTCCCATTGTGCCTTCAACTTCAGGGTGCCCCTGGTGACCAATCAGCACGCACTCCCAACCTTCGCTACTGTAGTGGGCGACTTCCAAATGAACTTTGGTGACCAAGGGACAGGTCGCGTCAAACACGCGCAGACCACGTCGATCCGCTTCTTGGCGCACGGCTTGGGAAACTCCGTGGGCGCTAAAAATGACAATGACATCATCGGGCACATCGTCTAACTCGTCGACGAAGACTGCACCACGACTGCGCAAAGTTTCCACCACAAATTTGTTATGAACAACTTCATGACGAACGTAAATGGGCGAACCAAATACATCCAGAGCTCGGTTGACAATGTCGATGGCACGATCAACACCCGCACAAAAACCTCTCGGGTTGGCCAATTTTATTTCCATGCACTCACCTAATTAATGGGTAACAGCGGGGTTCACGTCGACAATGGCTACGATAAATTCAATGTCTCTACCGGCCAAGGGGTGATTAAAATCTATAGTCACGATTTCGTCATCGAAATTTTTTACAACACCGGGTAATTCGTTGCTTTGAGCATCGGCAAATGAGAGCACTAAACCCTCTTCGATAGCCATATCCGGCGGAAAATTTGAGCGTGCGATTTCTTGCACATTTTGCGAATTATGGGCACCAAAACCTTTTTCTGGCGGAATTAAAAGCGTTTTTTGATCGCCGGCTTTTAAACCAAATAACGCTTCTTCAAACCCTGGCAACAAACTGCCGTCGCCGATTGAAAAGGTCGCCGGCTCACCATCGAAATTGGAATCCACTACGGAGCCGTCTTCCAGACCTATAGAAAAATGCAGGGTAACTTCCGTACCCACACCGATAACCAAATCAAGCATTGTCAGTTTTTGAACCCTTAATCATGTCCATGATCAAACACCCGGCGCCGGCGCAAATGGCGGAATCCGCGATATTAAATGCGGGCCATTCGAGATCCTGGTAGTGCCAAACAATAAAGTCCACCACATGCCCCAGGAGCACGCGGTCAATTAAATTCCCTAAGGCGCCCCCCAAAATCAAACTCAGACCGAGCAATTCCCAATGTTTGTTCGGGCGATTCTGGGCACGCTGAATCCACGCTGCAATCGCAATACTGACAACGCCAGCGATAATGGCGAATAACCAGCGCTGCCAGCCACCGTGATTGGCCAAAAAACTGAAGGCTGCGCCTTCATTGAAGCGTAACTGGTGATTCCAAAACGAGGTCACCACGTGGATATCGCCCACATTCAACCAACTTTGGGCCATAAATTTGGTGAGCTGATCAAACCCGATGACCACTAGAGCAATACCCCACCATAACCACGGAACACTGCGTGTTAAAACCATTGTTTGAGCACTAGGCATATTGTCTCACTTCTCCGTTTCCGTCTATATTTTCAACACATCGCCCACACAATTCAGGATGGTCTTGATGTTCACCGATATCATCGCAGCGATGCCAGCAGCGCACACATTTAGGCGCTTCGGAGCGATTTAACTGAATGGCTATACCGGGAACATCACTGGGAATCAGACCGTCTCCGTGCTGCTCTGGTTCAATTTTTGCCTTGGACGTCATTAAGACAAAACGCAGTTCGTCACCCAATAACTTTAACTTGGCGCGAGCGTCTTCCGAACAACAAAGCGTGACTTCCGCCTCAAGTGCTTTCCCCAGCGCGCCAGCTTTGCGCTGTTCTTCCAACTGCTTATTGACA
>JBNKFP010000123.1:0-8721 GCA_050289365.1 Cellvibrionaceae bacterium
ACGAAGGAAATGGGAATTGAGACCAGAGAGACCAGTTTGACCCGGCTGGATTTGGTCAGTGCCGATGAGTGTTTTTTAACGGGCACCGGCGCAGAATTAATTCCCGTGGCCCGCGTTGATCAGCTTCAACTCGATCAGTGCCCTGGGCCGATATTTAGCAATCTGTTGAAGCGATTTCACGGTTTTACAGATGAACCTGAGAAGTGGTTGTAATTATAATCCTCCGCCTCGCACCTCAAAATGAACAAAGCGTAGGCCGTGTAAACGAAGTGCCTCACGGCGTAACAATGCCAAAATCTCGCACGATAAAAATTAAAAACATCACAAATATTGAATCTAAAATTTTGTACAAAATAGATTCAATAACATTGTCCTTTTTAACAGGTGACTTCCCAAGATTGAAATATCGAGCCGCGTGGGAGGCACCCCTTGACGGGGTTTACCCACCCTACGACGACGGGTTGTCGGGGTTCGGCAACAGCTCCTGCGTTGCTCTGCTCTCCGACATCCTTGTCGGGATCACCAACCGTACAAGGTTAAATCACAAACCATCACCGTCACAGGCTGCTCCCGATAGGTCTCCTCACTCAAAATACGCCACCCCAAACGCTGATAAAAAGCCGTCTGGTATTCGGTAAACAAATACATCTGTGACGCCCCTAAGCTCGCTGCTTTCGTCATAACATGTTTTACCAACTCCGCCCCAATTCCGCGACGGCGATATTCAGGTGCCACAAAAACACTGGCCAACCAGGTCTGCAGTTCCGGATGGGTGTCCATATCGTTTTCGACCAGGGCCGCTGAACCCAACAGGATGCCATCCTGCTCGGCCAAGTAGAGGTTCGGAATAGGCTGATCCAACAAATAGTTTTGCATTTTCGCTTCGCGATCCTCTATGGTTTGACCTGGATTAAGCACAGACCATTCGTTGTGGTGCCAAAGGGCTAACGGACTTAAATATTGCCGCGCTTCCCTTAAGTTTTTAATCATTATGGCCACTGAAATTTCCTAGTATTAAATATGGTAAAAGTAGGCACCCTATTCGACGCTCAGCCCGTTTCAGTATGCAATGGTCCAGAGGGCAGCAATGATAAACACGGGTAACTTGACTAAAGTTGCGATGGCGGAAACTCGCATTGCACCAAGACATTTCAAGCCAGCGATTGCCTGCCTCAACACGACACAACATACTCAAAACGTCCGCAGGAAATCGATAGTAACATTTTTACCCAAAAACTAAATTGGTCATTAAATGCGCTCAGTTACATGGGTAGCGTTCTACCCCAAACAGCTGGCCCTTTGCAATATCGAAGAACAATCCCAACGAGCACATTCTGTGTGCAGATTAATTGACATCCCTGCTATCACATGGATTCCCATTGTCTATACTAAGGACACCCCCATTTTATTGACGGGAATCGATTTTGCAGCAAGAGGAGGAGCAATGCCAATTCACTATCGCACGCTTAATTTCGCGGTTTTAGGGCTATTTGTGGGTTTAACCAACCTTCCCGTAGCCGCCACCACTGCAGAAAACTGTAGACAATGGCAATGTGATTGCACGGCTTTGCCCTCAACGAACCTACAAAGCGTGTGTAATCGCACGCAATCTCTAATGTTGGAGCACTGCATTGCCGGCAATATAGAGCAAGCCCGTTTTTGCACCTTCTATGGTCCAAAAACCAATCGCAGTTTTGATCAATGGTTGTCAGCTCAGCTGGATGCAACGAAAAATAAAGCGGCTGCAATCCTACGAATCAAAAGAGCTTCCGCCGAGCAATCAATTGTGAACAGTTTTTTGCGATTTGATCAATCCAAAAATGCCCTCCCCAACCAGGCGGTGTTTAGTGACCTGCGCCAATTGCAAAGCCGCTTCGACGAGTTATTGGACGTGCAAAAACAATTGGTTAAGACACTGGAAAAAGAAACGGCTTCGGATGTTATCGAACGCAGTTGGGAACAGTTTGCGGACCTACTACAAGCTTCCGCAGAGGGCCTCAAAATGGCTCAGGAGGATGTCGCAGCCAAACCCAAAAAAGACCTTCTCATCGAGGAGATAACCAATGTTGAAGCAGGATTCTATGAATTAGCTGGTTACGCTCTGGACAACGCAAAACAATATCAAACTGCAGCACAATTCTGGCAAGAGTCCGCGGCCATGGCGGCAAAACTAATCGCTATGGCCGAGGCGCGAGGTTCAAAGGAAACGGCTGATGAATATCGCTATCAACAATCCACCCGCCTGCATCGCGCCATTGAAACCATGCAAAAAGGGACACAACCTTAAGTCACCAAGACTTCCAATTTTTCCCGTGTGCGTGGCGAATAGCACCGCCCAAAATCAACACTCGGAAATTAAGAGAACACAAGACAGTATTGATTATCAACCCAACCAAGTGGATTAAAATCCTCATACCCATTATTTAAAAAATATTATTTGCAACCGCTTCGATTTTCCATCAACGCCAGCAGTCATCGATAGAACCAGTACCGCTATTGCCTTTGGTGGCGGTGTGATTTAAGGTCAAGGTTCTACATTTGTCGTCAGTCCAACCATTGGTAGTCGCCGTCAATGCATAGCCCGTACACAAGGTTCCAGTAGCAGAACAACCCGACGGAGTACTGGTCATCGCCACTGTGTAATAGCGATCAGGGCTGGTATTGGCAGATAACCCCAAGCCACAGGCCGATGCGGTACAGCCGCTAGACTTGGTTAAAACCCCGGTATAAGAGGAGTACTGAGTGTAGAAACGTTCCTGGCGCGAAGCCAAATCCAGTAAAAAGGCTTTACCGTCTGCTCGTTTTCCTCGTTGAATATGTTCGCGATAACTGGGTACCGCGACCATAGCTAAAATGGCAACAATGGCGACCGCGATCATAAGTTCAATAAGGGTAAAGCCCGCTTGGCGCTGACGCATAACGTTTTCACTCAATAATTGTGTTATCACTACTTCATAATAGTCCAGGACGTGCGACTTGGAGTCCGTCGCGGTTCAGTGACGATAGTGATCGCTGTCGGTAAAACATCGTTATCTGGATCAGAGGCAAACCATTTCGGCGGCCCACCACTGGGTCTAACCAACTCACCACCGCTCAACTCGGCTATACCTATGTCACCGCTTTGATCGGGAAATACCGCAAACGGGGGTTTACCGCCAGTTAATACATCAACGCCCATTATAAAACCTGTGCCCGAGCGACTGCACAAATTATTTGACGTAATCAAGGTTGGAAATATCACCACCCCATTAACCACTTTAGGATCTTGGATAACACGTTCGCGACTGCTCAAATCCAACCGCCAACCATAATTGCCGATACCGAAGCCCAGGTCTTCTGAACGCTTGGTATAGGCCACAGCATTGACCGATGACATGGTTCGTGTTCCATTTGCTGCGAGTGTAAATGTCTGCTCAGTTAAATTAATGGGCAGCAATCCACCATCGGCGCTGCCGCTGTCCCATACGCCGTAAAAAGTTTGGGTATCACTGGTTAGAATATCTCCTTCGGATAGGTAACGCCCGGTTCCGAAATACACCATCAAATTCGGTTCAGCAGAAATATCAATTTCCGTGAAGTGAGCCACCACACTAGGCTTGGTAGTAATCGGTTGGCGCACGCAAGGACCAACAGCAGTAGGATCCGCTTTCCAACATGCAGTAAAAAATGGTATCGCGTTGTTATTTACATCCCTATGAACCACTGTCGGCGCGACGCTGGTGGGGTTGCCAGAATTGACGACAGCCCCGCCACTGTCCTTGGTAAAATCAAAGGCCCATAAATTACCGTGTAAATCACCTGCATAGACGCGATCCACTTTGCCATCCAAATCCAAATCGACAATGGTCGGTGACGACAGGCCATTGCAGTCACTGGCCGCATTTTCACAATAACTGCCCGAGACCGACCCCGTTCCGAGCGGGCCCACTTTTAGGTGAGAAACACCGCCAGGGCCAGCGCCATCTAAATACAAAACATATAAATAGGCTTTACCATCCGTATTGTTATTGTAACCATTGCCGAAAATAGCGACCCATTCGCCATCGCGCATTTTTGCTATTTTGGGTGTACCGAAAGTGTAACCGAGGGTTGAGTCCATAAATTCGTTGACGACGACACTCTGGGCAACAGCCGCTTCCGTAGCAATGGCAGCTGGATCAGTTACATCTAAAACAAAAACGGATTTACCGCCACGTCCCAGACCTGATACCAATAAGGTACGCCAAGCGCCACCAGTAAAAACATCACCAACGGCAGGTGTTTCATCAACATAGGGCAAATGGAAATAACTGCGGTCAGCTAAAAAGTGCAGGCCATTTTGGGCATTCGACGAATACACCCCCTGCGGGATATAGGCGAATACTTCATCACCGGTGTTGACATTAAACCCGTGCAACATACCATCGTTTGCGCCCACGTAAACCATGGGCGTACGATTTGCTTTTGCCGATACAAATGTGCTGTAAGCAGTAGACTCAAAGCCACTGGGGTACTGGCCATCCGGCGCGGCAACATAAACAGGCGCGGAATTCACAATATCACCTAAGCTGGTGCGGCTGCGGAAGCTCGGAGAGGTGGTATAGCCATCACCGTCCTGGCGCAGATATTCAATCATATCTTGCAGATAGTCAGTGGAAGTAACGTTTACCGGTTTATCCGCCAACAAATCGTCAATCTGCCTAACGTTAATTTCACCATTACTTAACACTGGCGCACTTATGTCCACCGGTGCAACAAAAGGCGCGCCCTTAACACCGTTAAAAGTGACAATTTTACGTTTGTTATTGGCATTTTTAAGGTCCAATCTGGCAGATGCTTCCCACTTATCAGGATTGACAGTATCTATAGCGCCAGTGGCGGGGTTGAAATTATAAGCATTTAATTTACCCGTCCACCCATCCATATCATACAAAGTACGAAACATAATGGTACTGTCGTTCACGCCCTGCCGATCAAAAGTGATTGCGGTGGCAGTACCCCGATAAAAATTCGATATGTCACGCATCAGGTCTTGCATGTCGGAGCGCAGGGAAATGGCATCAGTGGCGGTCATAAAGCGCCCCCCCCCGTTAAATGCCGCGTGAACCAAATCATCCAAAGACGCGAGATATTCATTGGGATCCGCGCCGGTACCGACCAATTTTTCCGAAGCATTCGGCCAATTCTTTTCTGCCACAGAAGTGGGAAAACCACTGATATTGCCATAGACACCAAACGATACCGCATGGGTATTGACAATTTGATTTCCCGTCATATTAGGAGCGGCATCGGTGATCGCAAAATACATGGCAATATCGGCCAGGGTATTTGATCGACTATCTGAATGGAGGCCTGGGATTTGATACATGGCCTCTGAGCGACTGCTGGGTGCATTCACATCCACATTACCCCAGTTGAAACGGGGTCCCTGGCCAGTATATTCAAATTGATAGCCATCAGTGACCAATACCATATGATTCGACTGACATTGCCCACCTTCATTTGCAGGTAAGAATGGAGCACTCGACAATGACGGCAGAAACCGGGTTTCAGGTGTACCGACGGCTGAATTGTTATCGAGATGAAAATAGAGGCCCGCGTTTTCTAAAGTTCTGCGCAACGGGGTGCCGCCGAAATTCCAAGGATTTTGGTACAGAATGTCATAAAATTTCGCCATTAAGGCGTCTTTGTTGCTCTGCAGCGCCGGGTTCGAAAAATTATCGACATCAACGATATTCATTCCCCATTGCACACCCGGTTGATTGTGAATATGGATAGTGGATAAGCCTGCGCGCACGCGCAAATCGGCCAGCACCGGAGATAAGCCCGCCTTCACTGCATATTCACGGGTACGATGATAGGTATACCAGTTTGCAAAATTTTGCTTCTGTTCCGCGCTCAAAGCCGATACGGGAAGTAGGCGATTGAGATCGAATACTGCGCGCCCGGAACTCATAGAAACACCGCATTCGCCAAACTCATATATTCCGTCGCCATCGTCCTGCCAGAGTACATAGCGCGCGTTGGCTAAATTTGTTGTGCCTTTACCCGGTTGATGCGGAATTTTTTGAGCCAGAGGATAAGTTGAGTTCGTATGTCCTGACCAAGGCAGGTAAACTTTATTCGGATCATAGGCCAACAGGTTCACGCCAGGACATAAACTGGCCAAAGCTGCACCGGCATCCATTACCGAATTATTCATATAGACGGCATCCAAATTCGGGCCGCCAGGTGAATTACCCCCCACCAATTCGACTTTGACAGCTGGATTGGTCACAGTTATTGCTTTGTTAACATAACCCCAGGTACTCCAGGATGCAGTAGCAGGAAACTGAAGCCATCCTTGGTCGACGCCATCAATATATAATCGCAAATAGCGCGTTGCTCCAGAGCCGTTAGCGTAATGGACATTTAAATTGGTATCGCCTAATTTTTGACTGTTAAAGGTCCAGGAAACAGAGCCTCCATTACCAGGATAATCAATGTAGCCAGCACCCCAATATCCCGAAAACTCAGAGCGAAGCGCCGCACCTCCAGATAGGATCATGTCCTCGTCTTCGCTAAAACCACGATAAAAATCCGTAGCACTGTTAAGTCGTGTCAGTACCAAATCGAAATCGTCAACAGAATTAAAGGGTCCAACCAAAAATGCAGTGCTGCTGAGTGAATCTAAGTTTGATGTATTTATCGCAGCCGGACTTTTCATCACGGCTGATTGCATACTTCCCGAATCATCTACAATAAAGAGTACATTTGGTTTAGCACCGCCGCCTGCGTAAAGCGGAACATGACTAATGTCTGAAGCGTAAGCTTGTGCCGCAAACAAAATGCTTACTACCAGATGCAAATTGATCGATTTTTTTAATAGATTCATATAACCAACTTCGAAACGACTCGTTTTATGTATGGATAACTTCTAATAGCTAAAAAAGTCTCCAGATCCCGTTTTATAAATACTTTCCAAAACTGCGTAGATTTTTTTGTCCTTTCCCCAACCGATGGCAGTTATCCGAAAAAAATAGGGTTTTGAATAATTGCTCTCAGCCGAATGCGACAAATCATCCGTACCAATAACCTTGTTGGCGGACCCACGGTAATCACGCCCTATATATTCAATTATGTATTGCGGCTGATGGCTTACCAATCCAGCCTCAATAATATTGCTGACACCAGAGTAGGCGGTGATCTCCCCCCAAGCTGAGCCATCCGTGACGTCAGCAATATCACCAGAACTTGGCGCTTTGGTCACATTGGAGGCCACATCCAATGCACTATAAAGCCCGTTACCACTTGAGAATTGCGCTAAATGACTGGAACGCTTTACATTATTTTCAAGCCACTCCTCCGCCACATTTAAGGCCGATTCCGCTGCGTACTTAGCCAATGATTTTTGCCGGTTATTCGCGGCCATTCGTTCCTGCATGGTGGAAGACTGCATATTGGTTACACCAATCACCGACATCACCAACAAAATAACTAAAGCGACAACTAGGGTGGTCCCAGCTTGGTTGCGGAATTGCTTAGAATCCAGTTTGCGCGTATTCATCACTAGGCCCCTGGATTTTGATTAAAGAAGAAAAAGGTTCTGGAATAGGTTCGCTCAATTCTGTCGGAGCCCTCATTGGTCGCTGTTTTTGATACCGAATTCAGTGTGGTGGTAATTCTTACACGATCAATATCCAACCATTTCGAATTCGGCACGCCACCGGCAGCGGCAAAAAATAATTTACCATCGGCCGCATTCCGCCAGCCGTATTCAACGTCAAATGCCTGGACTCCTTCAACGAGTTCATCGGCAGTAGACGATGAGGAAGATTTACGAAATAGTGCGCAATATTGCGGGGCTGCAGAACTGCACTGCGTTGCAGCGGAAACGCCCGCAGCACTGGTCCCAACATAGTATTGAAACGCACCGCTGTCGCTATACAAATAGGTTATGGAAGGTGCAATACTGCCGGCATCTGCAAAGGCAATATCAAAACTCGCCGTATTGTAGGTACCCACACCGAATTGAATCACTCCGGTTGCAGCCGGTTGATTACTCACCCGAAAAATGCCAAAACTGGAGCAATCACCCACCACTACGATATCCCCTTGACGAAACAACGCGCTACTCGTTGTTGCCACAGTGAATTGATTGCTGCTCACTTGTATAACAGGGACTCTGCCTGTGCTACCCGCATAACGCAACGCAAACCTATCAAAGGATCGGCCATTCACGTCGATATTGTCTTCGCCCGAGATAAACTTGGATGCGTCAAAAGCCGGAGTCGTTGTTTGTGTTGCGATATTTTGAATGCGGTGAGAATCCGTCTTAAAACTTAAGCAACCTGCATACCCCGCCCTAGATACATCCATTTCCACCCGAGAAAACATCAGGCGAGCGTTTTCCTGAATAGTACTAGAGCCAGCCACCATAGTGTGATTTTGTACCGTCGTCGCGTACAGCTGCATCACCCCAGCGAGAATAAACAAACCCACCAAGATAGAAACCATAATTTCTATGAGAGTCACGCCGCATTGATGTATTTTTGGGTTCAGTATATTCATGTCAAGTCATTAATCGATTTTCAGCTGGTATACGAAACACGCTAAATCTGTTTCCGCGCCAGCACAGTTAAAGGTTGGGTTTTCGATTTGATTGTGATTCTACTGTATATATTGTTCTTTACATCTTTTTGTGTCAGTTCTCCTTTTGTTTGTTTAAAACCTCATTCTATTTCAATGACTGAAATAGAAAAG
>JBNKFP010000124.1:0-8610 GCA_050289365.1 Cellvibrionaceae bacterium
GCATCTCGAGCCCCCAGGACTAAATGAATTGGACCCGAGTGATTTTTGTGCAGAGCTTCACGAATGATACCAAATAGGGGAGACAGCCCTGTCCCTATGCCGAGCAGCAACATAGGTTGGCTGGGTTGTGATGCGGAGTAGATGCACTCCCCTAACGGCCCTTGCAGTGTGAGAACATTGCCAGTTTTTAGACGTTTGATCGTACGTTCTGAGAATTTTCCCGATTTGCGAATTTTTATTTGTAGCTCGATAAAATGATCTATTTCCGCAACGCTGGCAATGGAATAGCTGCGAATGCTGGTGTCATCCAGCCAGATGTTGAGATATTGCCCCGCTCGGGCCTCCAGCACGGGTTCAAGTCGCAGGCGCAGCACATGGGTTCCAACAAAGTCCATTGCCAATACTTCAGCAAAAAATTTTTGCTCCTGCTGATCAATAAATTCGATTGTTATGTCCTCGCTGGGGGTGCAACAACAGCTGAGGAACTGGCCCAATTGCTTTTGCGCTCCGGTTAAGCCCAATTGCGCCGCTGGGGGGATCTTAGCTAAATCCTGGGCCTGCATTAAGCACGCTTGGCAAGCGCCTGCTCTGCAGCCGTGAGGAACCTGGACGCCATGGCGCAGCAGTGCGTCCAGGATGTTCTCTCCATTCTCTAAAGCGTAGGGCTTGCCGTGTAAATGAAGGAGGGACATATCAACTCCTACGCGAGTCTTATGAGCGAGTTGGCAGTGTGCCACCACTCGTGTTCAATTGAAAAGTATCCTATCGGTTTAGGACATCATCTTTGACGCTGCCGGCAATAGCGGCTACTTCGTTAATATCCTCAGTGGCGACACCGAGTTCGGTCAAGGTCGCGGCCAGATTTTCAACCACTGCATCAAAATGGGTTTCGGTTAAGGCCATGTGTTTGTGGGCCTCGCGCATATCTTTGCCGGTGTAGTTGTTAGGACCACCAAACACCATGGTCAAAAAAGCCTTTTGCTTTGCGGCTTGAACATCCATATCAACGGTATCGAAAAAATGACTGATCCGATCATCCGTCAAAACTTTACGATAAAAAATATCAACTGCTGCATCAACTGCAGCGGCCCCGCCAACGCGTTCATATAAGCTCATCTATTGTTTTCCTCGTTTTTATTTTGTATCAAAGGTTACTTTACTCCCTACGAGTTCAGGCTTAATCGGCAAGCTGAATTAACCTTGCTAAAAACCCGAAAAACCGGATTTATGTGCGTATTTTGTAACATGCTGCGTGTGAAATAGTTTGATCCCAATAAGTATAGTGTTGAATTCATGATGCATATTTAAATGTGCATTACTCACTCAATATTCGTTAGTGCTCTACTCGTAATAAGTTTTTTGTTTTTACGCCGAATGGGTTCATGTATTGGGTTTGAAAGGTTGCCGCTTGAATATTTATTTCACTGGAAAGCAAAAATATTTTGATGGGCAACCCGGTTAATTCCGCCATAATTTCCCCGCGAGCAAAAATCGTAAGTATTGCCATGGGTATATTTTTTTATGGCTCAGATAAGCTTGATGTATGGCTTTGAGTTCTGGCCAATCGCCAAAACCCACAGCACCGATTAGGATGCCTTTATAGGTAAAAATTTTGCGATAAATATTATTTTTTCGCTGCTGAAATGTCCATTTCCTTAGTAGCGGGCGAGGCGATATATCCGCCAAATCGCCCAAGTAAGCGAGGCTGTGTCCCGCTATTTGCAAACGACCAATATCCGTTGATCCTTTGTATTTTGCACTACCATGGCAAATAATTTCAGCGGCTATTGCCGCTTGTTCAAAGCCTGGATTGACCGTGCCGTAGACTTTGCCTCGGTGTTCGCAACAGTCGCCAATAGCGTAAACGTTTTCGGCGGACGTGGCTAAATCATCATCTACCCAGATGCCGCGACCCGCCTTGATTCTCGCTTTGCGGGCTAAATCAATTGCAGGCTTGGTACCCGTGCAAAGAAGGACCGTATCGCAAATAACTTTGTCGCCATCCCGTGTTATCACGCCAGTGACTCGGCCATCCCCAAGAATTTTACGCACACCTGAACTGGTGATGACGGTAACACCGAGCCTTTCGATTTTTGTGCGCAAATATTCGGCGGAATCCTCGTCCAACTGCTGCTGCATAAGGTAAGGACATTGCTCAATGAGAGTAACCAAGGTATTGGCTCTTAGCAGTGCGTGTGCTGCCTCCAGCCCCAGGGGGCCTCCGCCAACTACCACCACATGCCGCGCCCGGGCTAATCGGTTGTAAAGGGATTCTGCATCATTCAAATCTCGGAGTGTAAAAACCCCAGACAAATTCACTCCAAGAATATTCGGTATGCGAGGCCGGGAGCCCGTCGCAATGATCAGTTTGTCGTAATCGTGGGGGATTTCATGTTCGTCCCACACACACTTATTGCGCCAGTCAATTTGGGTTATGGTTGAACATACCTGAGTAAAGTTGGGATAGGTGTTGATGCTGGGAAGGCTGCTTAGAATCTCGCTGAATGTAACTTTTCCTGCAAGCAGTGAGGTTAATTTCATGCGATTGTAGGGCGGTTGCGGTTCTTCGCCAAAAAGAGTCAGCCGGGTATTGGGTTGACGCTGGAGTAGTTCGTACGCAAATCGAATGCTCGTTGGGCCGGCGCCGATGACGACCACTTTCATTGCTTCATCGTTGGCTGCGGATGCTGGGTTGTGACTGCTGCAAATCGCTTCACTGAGGTTGGCTTGGTCGACCATTTTTTGCGATCCTTAAAATTAGCTGCTTGCTGGCAGGCCGCTAGAAGTGCTGATATTGAGCCCGCTAAAACAGTAGCAAGTGGTTTGCCAATTGAATGCTAGGCCCTCAATTATCTTTTTAAAACAGAATCTTAGTTTGGTGTGCTTGGTTAGCTCAGCGGTTTTTGAGTACCGGGTGACTTTCTATGCACTCTTTACGATCCAAAATGGATCAATTTGGTGCGCTTTTGTGAGATTTTGTTGGCTGCATAGTTGTTTCGTGGAGCACGAAAAATCGGTTTTGTGCAGTACTGATCGTAGTGAGTGGTTGGGGGCAAAACGTGGAATCGAGGTTGCTTTATGAGAAAGGCCCGGTTCAACTCAGCGAATATGTTCTTTTTCAAGCGATCACCGACGATGGCGTCAGGAGGCTTTGATGGACCCACGTAAGAATCTAGAGAGATTCTATTTGCGACGGGAGATTTTCCATTTCTGTAACTTTACGCCTCGCCTACGCAAGATTCGAATTTTACATATAGAACACTGTATACATACGGGGAAATCGCTTTCAGAGTTATTCCAAGAATTTACACGTATGTTAGAAATCCATCGAATAGCCGGACGGGAGTCAATGCGTGCGGAGAGGCCGATAAAAAGTTGCGCTGCCGCTGGAAGGTCGTTTGGAGAGGGCGTTTTGGTGCTTATAATGACACTGTGATGTCTTGTTGCGCCCTATAGTCACCAATAAATATTTGTCGTTTTTATAGCAACTATAGGTTTCTCGCGACCTAACTCGATTCCATTATTGTTTTAAACGGTAGCCCGTTTTAAAAATCCAGCTCACGACCGCCAGACACGTGACTAGAAACAAGAGTGTAAATCCTATACACAATTCAATGGCGATGTCCGAGTAACCGAAAAACGTCCAGCGATATGCGTTAATTAAATACAACACAGGATTAAATAAGGTCACGGTTTGCCATACTGCTGGCAACATGCTTATGGAGTAAAACGTGCCACCCAGAAACGTCATGGGGGTGATCACCATTAATGGAATAATTTGCAGTTTTTCAAAGCCGTCTGCCCAGATCCCGATGATGAATCCCAGCAAGCTAAATGTCACTGAAATTAATATCAGTATCAAAAACATCCATATGGGGTGTGCCACGTCAAAGCTGACAAACAATTTAGACGTGATGAAAATCAGTATGCCCAGAATAATGGATTTACTCGCTGCCGCTCCTACGTAGCCCAACACAATTTCGATAGGAGATATGGGCGCGGAAAGAATCTCGTAGATTGTGCCGGAAAAGCGGGGCATGTAAATTCCGAAGGAGGCGTTGGAGACACTTTGAGTCATCAGCGACAGCATAATTAATCCGGGGACAATAAAAGCTCCATACTGAACACCATCTATGGCCACCATTTTGCTGCCGATGGCGGAGCCAAACACAATAAAATAGAGTGCCGTGGACAAAACCGGAGAGGCGATGCTTTGCATCAGTGTACGACCCGTGCGTGCCATCTCGAAATGATAAATTGCTCTAATCGCGTAGATATTCATGCACCCTCCTTCACTAGATTGACAAATATATCCTCGAGCGAACTTTGTTCCGTCTGAATATCTTTAAACTCAAGGCCAATTTTTGCCAGGGTATTGAGTAGCTCAGACACTCTGGGCTGCTGATCTTGACTATCAAACACATACACCAACTCCAGGCCGGATTCGCTGAGCTTAAGATTGAAATGGGACAGGGGTTCTGGCACTTCTGTCAGTGGCCGAGGGAGCTGCAAGGTCAACTGCTTTTTACCCAACTGTGACATCAGCTCCTGCTTGGCCTGAACGCGAATCAATTGGCCTTTTTGAATAATGCCAATGCGATCCGCCATTTCTTCGGCTTCTTCAATATAGTGGGTGGTCAATATAATGGTCACCCCCTGTTCGCGCAGCTTGCGCACCATGGCCCACATGTCGCGACGCAATTCCACATCAACACCCGCGGTAGGCTCATCCAAAAACAAAATTTCTGGCTCGTGAGAGAGCGCTTTGGCAATCAATACCCGGCGTTTCATGCCGCCGGAAAGGCTCATGATGCGATTTTTGCGCTTATCCCACAGTGATAGAGATTTTAAAAGCTGCTCTAGATAAGCATCATTCGGTGGTTTGCCGAATAAGCCGCGACTGAATTTGATGGTCGCCCATACGCTTTCAAAAGCATCGGTGGCCAACTCTTGCGGCACCAAGCCGATCAGGCTGCGAATTTTGCGATAGTCATGGTCCAGATCCAAACCATTGATGGTGACCGAACCTGACGTCCGCGTGACAATACTGCACAGCAGGCTGATCAAAGTGGTTTTGCCTGCACCGTTTGGCCCCAGCAAGGCAAATATTTCGCCTTTGTTGATGCTTAAATTGATGTCCTTGAGCGCGTGTAGGCCGGATTGATACTGTTTGTTCAATCCCGAGATCTTGATAATTTCTTGGTTCATAGGGAGTTGGGTTTTGGTTTGCGTTTTAGAGGAGCGTTGCCGTCCGGATCCACTACGATGGGTGACGCTGGACGTGCGCCGCGTTTTTTATTTGTCGGCTTTTTATTCACCTTATCATTTTTGCTGGCTTTCTTTTTGGTAGACACCGCCTTACCGGAATTTTTAATTTTTTTCGGCCCTTTGTACGCCGCTTTTAATTCCGCTACGGTCATAGGCTCGAAGCGCACATTGAGGTAGCGTTCAATACTGGCTTTAAGGTTCCATTCATCGGCCTCAACCAACGTAATGCAGCGTCCCATTTGCTCTGCGCGACCGGTGCGTCCTACGCGATGTGTGTGTTCATCGCCGGATTGCGCCACAGTGTAATTGATCACCAATTCGACATCGGCAATGTCCAATCCTCTGGCGGCAACGTCAGTCGCGACTAAAGTTTGAATGTGCCCCTGGCGAAAGCGGTTGAGTATTTGTTTGCGATCATTTTGTGCCAGTTCACCATGAATATAGGCTGATTTAACTTTTTGCGATTGTAAAAAATTACTTAAGGCTTGACTCTGAGCGCGGGTCTTGCAAAAAACCATCACTTTTCCCGGCGCGGCTTGACACAGGTGGGCTACCAATTTTTTCTTGTGATTAAGGTCATCAGCCAGTATTTGGAATTGCTTGATTTGTTGGTTGGCCTGGCGATGATGATCTAATTCAATTTCCACACAGCCAGGGTTATGTTTTTGAATAAACCCCTTTTTCGTTAAATTGAGTGTTGCGGAAAAAAACAGTTTTTGCGCATCGCTGTTGCTGACCCTCAAAATGTGTTCCATGTCTTCGTGAAAACCCATTTCCAGCATGCGGTCTGCTTCATCTAAAACCACGAATTCAAGGTCCTTAAAATCGGTATTGCCATTTTTGATGTGTTCGACCAACCTACCTGGAGTGGCAATGAGGATTTCTGGATTGCGCCGAATGGTGGCAACCTGATGTTTATAGGCTTCCCCGCCTATGACCAAACCGGATTTTATCAGAGTGTATTTGGCGAATTCAGTCAAATTGGCTTGGATTTGCAGAGCCAATTCGCGGGTCGGTACCAGAATTAATGCCCGCGTGGAGCCGGTGGCTTTGGGTTGTCGTTGCAAACGATCCAATATGGGCAAACAAAAAGCAGCCGTTTTACCACTGCCGGTTTTGGCACAAACCGAAATATTGTGCCCCTCAAGGGCAGGCGGCAGAGTTTGAGTCTGCACATCCGTCAGGCTGAGAAAGCCCTGTTCTTCAAGGGCTCGCTGCAGTTCACTCGCCAGTTTGTCTTTAAGGTTTTCTGTATCCATCATCCACTTCGCAAAAATGGCTATGATAGCATCGTTTCAGGGCGTTAATGCGTCCAGGGAGGTAAGGCGTAGGAATATCATTGCTCCGTCCCAAAAAGCGAGTGGTGACCAATTGAAAGAGATTCTGAACTAATCTAAAAGAAAGGATGTTTATCCTATGTTACAAGTGATTACAGCGCCAGAGCTCATTGCACCCCGTTATCCGACGAGTCTGTTTTTAGCCGGCAGCATCGACAATGGCAGCGCCGTGGATTGGCAAACGCATGTTATTGAGGCGCTGCAAGCCAAGTCGATGACACTGCTGAATCCACGCCGGGTCGATTGGGATGAGTCTTGGCGGGAGCGCCAAGATGATCCGCAGTTTCACCGACAAGTCACTTGGGAGCTGGATGCTTTAGAAGTCGCAAGCCACATCATGATCTACTTTGCTCCCGCCGGTCAGGCGCCGATCAGTTTGCTGGAGTTGGGCTTGTTTGCCCGTTCGGGGAAAGTTAGGGTGGTGTGCCCTGAGGGCTATTGGAAAAAAGGTAATGTGGATATGGTCTGTGAACGCTTTGCCATTCCAGTCTATGAATCCCTGGATGATTTAATTGCCATCTACCAGAGCTTTTGAGTCAGTCCATTGCGAGGGCAAAAAATGAAAGTTTCGATCATCGGTGTCGGCAAGGTAGGATCGAGTCTTGCCTTTATTTTGTCACTGAAAAATATTATTCATGAATTGGTGCTGGTGGGACGCAATCGCAACTCTGTTATGGGTGATGTATTGGATTTGCGTCACGGCCAATTATTTGTCGAAGCGCCCACGAGAATCATTGCCGGCGACTTGGAGGATACGGTCGATTCCGATGTGATTGCTTACTGTGCCTCGATTCCCACACCACCGGATATGTTTGATCGCCTGCAATTGGCCGCCGGCAACGTGCAATTGCTTAAAGACATTTTGCCGGACCTTGCCAAACGCTCCCCCAACGCAAAAATATTATTGGTATCTAATCCCGTAGACGTTTTAGCGTATTTTGCAATTGAATTTACCGGTATGTCTCCACAGCAAATTTTAGGTACAGGAACCTTGGTGGATTCTGCGCGATTTCGACAGTTGTTGTCAGAAGAAGTCAAAATCCATGTCGAGGATATACGCGCCTATATTTTAGGTGAGCACGGGCAAAGTCAATTTCCAGCGATGAGTTGTGCCGATGCCGGTGGTGAACCCTTAGACGCAACGCCGGCTCGCTATGCTTTGGCAAAACAAGCGGCAGAAGCCGGAATTGAAGTGTTTAAATTAAAAGGCCATACCAATTACACTGTGGCTTTGGCGGCGGCGGATATTATCCAGTGCATCGTTTCCGATACCAAACATACTATGCCTATCAGTGTAAAGTTGGATGGTTTTTGTGGTCTTCACGATGTCTGTTTAAGCTTGCCCGCCGTAGTCGGCAAACGCGGTGTTGAGCGTATATTGCATCCCAAGCTGAATGAACAAGAAATTCAGCAATTGCACCACAGCGCGGCTGTCCTTTCTCAGGTTATTGACCAAGTGCGCAAGCAGTTGAATTTGGGGAGACTGAATTAAACCGACTTAAAAATTTTCACTTCAAAAGGTGCCAAGTCAACCGACAAACAGGCTCGTTCATCTGCACTTCGAATTACCGTAGTCGGTGGTTCCAGCGAGTTGAGTAGGTTTTGCATTTCGGTCGAATTGGGTGCATTCAAATGAGCATCTACGGTGACGAAATCACTGCGCTGAGTGTTGGTTAAATTGAGTACCACCAGAATTTCTTCGGTATCCAAAATTCGCGAATAAGCCAGGCTGGTTTGACCACTTTGAGGGTGGCCAAAGGTCACACCGTTGCCGGATATTTCTCGAAAATATTGGCGCCCGTAGCGCAGGGTTGGCAGTTGTTGGCGCAGCGCTGCGATTTTGGCTATACCACTGTAAATATCGTGCTGCGGGTTAAAAAAATGCACGTCAGTGCTGTTAAACGCACCCCAACTGCCGCCAAACATGCATTCCCGCACAAAGCAGTCATTGTCGCCGCCGCCGTCAAATCCTTGTTCGGTGCCGTAATAAATGCAAGGGACCCCC
>JBNKFP010000125.1:0-8515 GCA_050289365.1 Cellvibrionaceae bacterium
GCAAACTCAACAATTAAAATCGCGTTTTTAGAGGCGAGACCAATGGTGGTCAGCAACCCAACCTGGAAATAGACATCATTGCCCAAACCGCGCAAGGTGACCGCGATCAGCGCCCCAAGCACCCCCAGCGGCACCGCCATAATCACGGAAATAGGTACACTCCAACTCTCGTACAACGCTGCCAAACACAAAAAGACCACCAGCAAAGACAGTAGATACAAACTGGTCGATTGGGAACCTGCAACCCTCTCTTGGTAAGAGGTTCCGGTCCATTCCAGGCCCACTCCGGTAGGCAATTTTTGCACTAACTCCTCTATCGCCTGCATCGCATCGCCGGAACTGTAACCTGGGCCCGGTTGACCCTGGACGTTCATTGAAGGCGAGCCGTTAAATCGTTCCAATCGCGGTGAGCCAAAATCCCAGTGGGTCTTGCTCATCACCGCCAATGAAATCATCTCGCCTTTCTGGTTGCGCACATACCACTGACCCAAATCTTGGGGCAACATGCGATAGGGCGCATCACCTTGCAGATACACCCGCTTAACCCGTCCACGATCGATAAAATCATTAACATAAGATGAGCCCCAGGCTATGCCAAGAGTCGAATTGACATCACTGATGTTTAAACCCAGCACTTTCACTTTTTCATAATCAATATCGACGTGAAAGGTGGGCACATCCTCCATACCATTGGGGCGCACACCGAATAAACGAGGGTCTTGGGCAGCCATGCCGAGCAGTTGATTGCGTGCAGCGGATAGCGCTTCATGCCCCAAGCCCCCGCGGTCGACCAAGTTGACATCAAAACCGGAGGCGGTACCGAGTTCAGGGATAGGTGGCAGCATGATTGGAAAAATCATGGCGTCATTAATGCCGCTGAAGGCGCCCCAAGCGCGCCCCACGATCGCAGCGGCACTCTGGTCGGCGCGCTGGCGCTCGTCCCAATGTTTTAGTTTGACGAAAGCTAAGCCCATGTTTTGCCCCTGACCGGCAAAGCTAAAACCAGCGACGGTAAAATAACCGTCGACATCGGGATCTTGAGCGAAATGCTGTTCAATTTGTCGCATAACGGCATCTGTACGCTCTTGGGTGGCACCGGTTGGCAGCTGTACCAAAGTCAAAAATAACCCCTGATCTTCATTGGGCAAGAGCGAACTGGGCATGCGCACATACAGCCAACCCATGGCGGCGAGCAGCGCGACATAGATCGCCATCACCCGAACCGGACGTTTCAATATGCCCTGCACACTGCTTTGAAAGCCACCGCTGGCACGATTGAATAGTCGATTAAAGGCTGCAAATAGGCCTCGAGCAGGAGCGTGATTCGGCTTTAACAAAGCCGCACAAAGAGCGGGAGTTAGAACCAAAGCCACCAACACAGATATCGCCATAGCAGACACAATGGTCAATGAAAATTGGCGATAAATTAATCCCGTAGCCCCACCGAAAAAAGCCATGGGCACAAAAACAGCCGATAACACCAAGGCGATCCCCACTAATGCGCCGGTAATTTGCTCCATGGATTTACGGGTCGCATCTCGCGGGGACAAATTCTCTTCCGCCATAATCCGTTCGACGTTCTCCACCACCACAATCGCGTCATCCACTAACAGACCAATAGCCAATACCAAGCCAAACATGGTTAAGGTATTAATGCTAAAACCAAAAGCGGCCATAACACCAAAGGTACCCAACAACACCACCGGAACGGCAATAGTAGGAATCAATGTCGCTCGGAAATTTCCGAGAAACAAATACATCACCAAAAACACCAAAATAACAGCTTCTATTAAGGTGTTCACCACTTCGTCGATGGAGATACGGACAAAAGGCGTAGTGTCGTAGGGATAGATAATTTTTAAACCGGGCGGGAAAAAAGGTTCCATTTCCGCAAGCTTTGCACGTACTCGATCAGCGGTATCAAGAGCGTTGGCACCACTCGCCAATTGAATGGCCATACCGGTAGCCGCTTTACCTTTATAGCGGGCCACCGTATTGTAATTTTCCGCTCCAATTTCCACGCGAGCGACATCTTTCAAGCGAACTTGCGACCCGTCTTCGTTTACTTTTAATAAAATATTTTCAAACTGTTCCGTATTTTCAAATCGAGTTTGAGACAGTATGGTCGCATTTAATTGCTGCCCCGCCACAGCCGGCAACCCACCCAGTTGCCCCACCGCCAACTGATTATTCTGCACTTGTATGGCCGTGCGCACATCGACCGGAGTTAATGCATAAGCGGTTAATTTGTCGGCTTCTAACCAAATGCGCATAGCATAAGGGGAACCGAAAACACGGACATTGCCGACACCTTCCGTTCGCGCCAGAACATCCTTCAATGTGGAATTGGCATAGTCTGACATGTCGGAACGACTCAGAGTGCCATCCTCGGAAATCAAACCGGCCACCATCAAAAAATTGCGGTTGGCTTTGTCAACACGAATACCCTGCTGTAAAACCGCCTGGGGTAAAAGCGGTTCAGCCTGACGAACTTTGTTTTGTACCTGCACCTGCGCAGTATCCACATCCGACCCAGGGGTAAAAGTCAAAGTGGTAACCGAATTGCCAAAGCTATCGCTCTGCGAGCCCATATAAAGCAAATTATCCAAGCCGGTCATGCTCTGCTCGATAATTTGAGTCACGCTGTCTTCAACCGTTTTCGCTGCGCCACCAGGATAATTCGCGGACACAGAAATGGCCGGTGGTGCGATGGCGGGATATTGTTGAATGGGCAATTGACGCAGGGATAAAACACCAGCCAGCATAATAACAATGGCGATAACCCAAGCGAAAATGGGACGGTCAATAAAAAACTTAGCCACGGGCCTCTCCTATTGAGCGTCTACTTTAACTTGCACAGTGATGCCGGCTTTGATTTTTTGTAAGCCACTGATCACGACCCGATCACCCGCTTTCAAGCCATCTAACACCAACCATTGATCGTCCACCGCACGTCCAATACGCACATCTTTTAATTCGACACTGTTGCTGTCAGTAATCACGTAGGCGCGGGCGGATCCCTCTGAGGTCCGCAACACTCCGCGCTGAGGAACCAACAAGGCTTTATCCAATACTTCGTTGATAATCGTGGCGCGCACAAACATGCCCGGTAACAACAAATGTTCTTTATTTTCAAACAGCACTCGACTGGCAACCGTTCCGGTACTGGTGTCCACAAAAGATTCTGAAAATTGCAGCTGACCCAATTCAGTAAAGGGCGCACCATTTTCCAATTCCAAGCTGACCTTACGCTGTACATTGTCGCCCTGCAACTTTGTAGCAATAACATCCGCAGAAGGCTGATTAATGTCCACATAAACCGGTGAAAGCTGATGCACAACAGTTAAAGGAGTGGCTTGCTGAGCGGAGACCAAGGCCCCCTCAGTAACATTTGAACGACTGATGGTACCCGCTACCGGTGCACGAATAGTGGTGTAATCCAAATTAATTTGTGCGGTTTGCACCGCCGCCGTGGCGGCTTGAACTCGAGCTTTGGATTGTTCACTGATGGCATTTGCTTCATCTAAATCCTGCTGACTCACCGATTTGGATTTTATCAGCTGACTGTAGCGCGCCGCGCGCAATTGCGCGGCATGAGCATTGGCCTGTGCGACAGCGAGCTCGCCCTTAGCGCTGGCCAATGCGGCTTGATAGGGTGCCGGATCAATTTGATAAAGCTCCGCGCCCACGGCAACCTGTGCGCCTTCCTCAAACAATCTGCGAGTGATTATGCCACTGACTTGAGGACGAATTTCGGCACTGCGCACCGCCCTCACCCTTCCCGCCAGCGTACTTTTAAGCTCTAGGGATTGCGGCTGCAAAGCCACGATATTGACCAGAGGAGGTGGCGCTCCGACAGCGTCTGCACGGGTCTTTTGCTCCTCACACCCCGCCAGAGAGCTGACCAGAACGGTACTAAAGAATAATTTACGAACCCATAAAAGACCCGGCGCGGGAGAGGATGTTATTTTCATGATTGCGTTTACCCTAAGTAATTCATGCCGCCGCAACAAGCCGAACGCGGCACCCAATTTTAAACTTATTTTTCTTCACAATAACAACGGGAAGACGGTCCAATACTTTTATCTAACTGCGGGAAAGCTCCAGAGAACCGTTTTCGTTATCTCTGTGTCCGAATTTGCTCGGCCAGAACAACAGACTCACCGCGCCCAAAGAACACATCAATTGTGCGATGGCAATAGCGAACATCTCTTCTGGCAACAAGGTTGAAACCCACGATATGGTTCCGGCTAGCCCAAATTGCAAGGAACCCATTAAAGCCGCGGCGGTGCCGCCATTACGCTGAAAGTGTTCCATATAACACGCCTGATTATTGGGCGAAGTGGCGCCCAACATCCCCACCGCGATCATTAAGGCTGGAACATAGAAATACAGCGGCAGTTCCAAACCGGTCACTAGAATCAAAGCGTTCACAGCAATAATTTGAATGA
This sequence comes from Cellvibrionaceae bacterium, assembly GCA_050289365.1. Taxonomy (GTDB): domain Bacteria; phylum Pseudomonadota; class Gammaproteobacteria; order Pseudomonadales; family Cellvibrionaceae; genus JBNKFP01. The sequence goes on from JBNKFP010000125.1 coordinate 4,452, forward strand.
CCGCGGCAAACTTTAATAAGCGCAGCGGTTGATACTTTTTCAGCAGAGCCCGATTTACTAACATACTCAACCACATAGTGATGATGTTAGCTGCAAAAAACAGTGAAAAAAGTCGGCTCGAAACCTGATAGTGTGTTTGATAAATAAACGATGCATGGGTAACAAACAACATCATTGAAGAGAATAACAAACCTTGAATCAGTACATGCCGCAAAGCACTTGGCGTCATCAACACCTCCACATAGCGCTTGACCGCAGAAGGTTGCTCAAATCCCGATGTCTGAGCCCTAGAGATCGAGTTAGCCGAATCGACATGGTATCGAAACAAAGTGAACTCCAGGGTTACCAAAACGAACACACCGTAAACCGCTAAAAAGAAAAAGATTGCTGGCCACTGCCATTGCAATAGAAACGCACCCAGCGCCGGAGCAATCGCTGGCGCGGCAACCATCATTAAACCAATCAAGCTGAACATACGGGCGGCATCAGCTCCCTGCATTCGGTCGCGTACCAAAGCTGGCACACAGACCATAACCCAGCCGCCACCAAATGCCTGAATGGCTCGCACAGCTAACAGCGTGTAAAAGTCATGGGTTTGAGTAATGACAAGACTGGTCAAAACAAATAACGCAAGGCCGATGCGCATAATCAAGGCACGACCGTAGAGATCCGCCAAAGGGCCACCAATCAACTGGCCAACAGCCAAAGCAAAAATATAAATTGAAATACTCATTGCTATGAACTGCAGACTCACACCATAGGTGACGGCCATTGCAGGCAATGCAGGCAGGTATGTATCCAGAGCAAATGGAGCAATTGCGACGGAAGTGGCTAAAGGGAAAGCGATTCGGAGTTGGGACATAATACTCGACAGCAAACAACCATATAGTTGACAATGTCAACCACTATATGCAGTATAGTTGACCACGTCAACTATACTGATTCCATTCGATGCAAAAGATCTAAAAAGCGTCAAACTTAGGACTGAATCTTAGATGCCACAAAATGACCTTTTTGAATTGAGCGAAGTCGTACGCCAAATTTTTGTTCGCGTGCGGCGCAATTTGCAAGTTGCTCTAGACCAGTTGCAACTGAGTATGTCCGTGCAGGAAGCACATCTATTGATTTTACTCAGTCGCCCTGAACTCAACACGCCAATGCAATTGGCCTGTCACAGCGGCTACGACAAAGCTGTCATTACACGCTTGGTCAAAAATCTGTGCAACAATGGTTTAGTCGTAAAAGTTCCAGACGCAGTAGACAAGCGCAGCGTCAACTTATCCCTGACCAACGCGGGCGTTGCGGTTCAAAAAAAATTAAATATCGCTCGACTCGAAGCCCATCAACAGGTGTTTTCCCCGCTCACAGAAGCGGAGCTAAATGAAATACAAGAACTGTTAAAGAAATGCATCTGAGCTCACCGTAATACTACCGATGAAGTTCAAAAATATTGGATACCTGGGCAACGCAATTGGACTGTATCGCCCCCAATTCAGGATCGTAAACCACTGTATTCAGTTTAGATGTTGTCCTCGGTAATGCGATTTCGCTAACACCCGTCACTAGGTTCAAAAACTGAACATCAGACTCTCGACACTCGCCGCCGGTGACATAGTAAATACCTTCGGAATTGACCGCCAAAATTCGGCTGTGCACCGGTAACACTTTATCAATCTGACCGATGGTGTAGCGTTCAGTATCCAACAACCAAGTTCCGGTTTGCCCCGCGTACTGAAAAAAAATGCCCTCCGCCCCTGCCTTAGCAGTGCCTAAATTGCCATAGGTTAATTGCTTCCGCTTTTCAGCCTCGATCAACCATATGTTGCGCGCTTCATCTTCGTCGGTAACTACCCATATCTGCCGCTTTGGATCATCCACTTTTAACACTTCAACCACTGCTGAAGACTCGAACAAAGGCAAAACTTTTTGGTTTGACAGCGACAACTGATTCACTTGGTTCAAACTCTGCCAATAGAAATATTCTCGCGTTTGCGACCAGCCCCTGGGCCGATTTTCAAATCGAACCGGACCATTCAACAGCAATTGTTTTTCATTTTTGACCTGCCGCCAGAGCTCAAAGCTTGCTGTGCGCTCCAAGGCGTATACCCAAGCATCATCCGCAGCCGCAAATTGCGCCGCTCTCAGCTCAGCATTGTCTTCGCGAAGGCTCTCCTCAGCTAATCCCGAAGGCTTCAGCCATTCTGCATCCACCTGGGGTCGCCGCACAGAGCAAAGTAATGTCCTGTCGCCCTGAGTAGCTCGCAAGCGCGTGTATTGCCCCACCAAAGCGGATGGCAGCAAAACCGGTATTTGGCTGCCATCCGCATGAAAAACCACTGCCGTCCCATCTTCCCCCAGCAAAAGCACTCCGGACCCATCGGGCAACCAACTCATATCGATGTAGTTCTGCCTTACCGGCCAACGGCCTTCTACTCTGTTATTCGCACTGTAAAATTCCAGCTGCAATTGACGCTCAACGCGACTCAACACTGCGGTCTGCTGATGCATAACTTTACTCAAAAGCGGCTCCGTGCCGGATTTGGCGAGCGATAACTTTGACAGTTGCTGCTCACCTACGGCATAGCGATAGCGGTCCGCGCTCCTACTCGTTCCCTGCGATGCAACCAGTTCAAGCGTATTCTCATCCCACCAGGTGATGCTGTTAATTTTGCCCTGCCAATGACTCAATGAATTTTTCTCTATCAGTCGCTCACCTTTAAAATCCAGGGTGAAGACATGAATGGAATAATAGTTATTCGCCTCCCCATAGAAATCCGCAGATCGTGAATGACCTTCATTACTCTGGATCTCCAAAACCAGAAGGTTGCGCCCACTTGGCGACCAAGCCAAATCAATAAATTCGCCTTTGGCTGTGGATAGAACCCACTGAGCACCGCTGGCGTGACGCACAATCAGGCTGCTCGCAAAGTCACCACCTTGCTCAGACGTTCGTACAAAAGCCAATCGATTGTTGACCCAGTCCGGTTCCGGAAGGCCATTGGAGCCCTCTTCGCTGAGCAAAGGAGTGGCCTGGGCATAGATTTTGGGCTGCGAAGGCAGGCGCTCTTGCTGATCATTTTGCTTCATTAGCAGAACCGCAAAAACCAGGAGAACGCAGACTAAGCTCGCCAACGCCAACGGGAGCCAAGTCTTGAGCCTTGACTTTGACTGGAACACTTTGGAATGATTGGGATCTGAACTGGGCTCAAGATTCTCTAGCAGATCACCTGCGAGCTGATAACCACGCTTTGAATAGTGGACGATATATTCTTGCTGTGCATCCAATTCAGCCAGAGCAGAGCGAAGGGCATTGATGCTTTTTTGGATCGAACTGTGCGTAACAATTCGCCCTCCCCAGACTTGATCTAAAAGTTCATCATTGGCAATAACCCTATCACGGTGCTCCGCTAAATAAACCAAGACCTCCATTACCTTAGGCTGGAGTTTGATTTTGCGCCCTCCCAACTCGATGATGTTGTGCTGAGGCGACGCCAACACTTTACCGACGCTGAATGTTTCGAACTCGTTTGTCATAGGCACTGCCGAAATTCGCTGTGTTATTAGAGTCTATGCACAATTGCTACAGTTGGCTGATTCTTGCCAAACCCGTCTCTGTATTCTGCCGGAATGAGGCCGCCTACGGCAACTTTTACACCGCTCGATAAATTTCGTAACCATATGTTTTTATTGTATTTTTTAAAGGTAAGCCAATGGTAAGTGAGATTTCAGGTGGTCACCAGGAGGTGCGAACAAGTTACCTATATAGTTGCTTACAGTGTGGTTGATACGCCATGAACCACAACTCAATGACATCTGGAGCGCTTTATGAAATTGAATACTTACTCAGCCCTGTTGTGCCTCTGTTTATTCACCCCTATGGTAGCGGCCGAAGAACAGCAACCTTTGGTCTATGTCAATGAACATCTAGGATTTAACGTCCCTGGCTACAAATACAACCAAACGGAATTCCCCTGCGAGATCGACAAGGAACTGGTGGAACTGCTGCTAAAAGATGGCGCGAAAGCTCATATTGACATGGAAGCCGTGTCAACTGCAGATAAGAT
>JBNKFP010000126.1:0-8514 GCA_050289365.1 Cellvibrionaceae bacterium
TGCACGGACTCGGTTAACGCAGTCATCAAATTGGCTTTGGCTCCGGGGGAGCGCCTCATCCAAACGAGCGCAATGGTACACAGCCGCATCAATAATATCTTGATTCACATCATCTCTGCGTCCCAAGTTCACCATTGACAGCGCCATATCTTTATTACGCAAACTATTTTTCTGAAGATATTTTATGGACTGCTGCAGTTGCCGCTGAATCAATCGAACCACACCTTTGCGGGTTTTCATTGCGGACTCTTGAGGACTGTCCAGCATGGTTAAGGCAATTTGATTCGTGTTATCAACAACCAAAGCCGGAAAGGCTTTCATTTTTAATCCACCCTGCTCTAAGTAACAGGTTTCGGGTAGCTCATTAAAATCCCATGTAACAATATTCGAGCGCTCCCAATCTTCACCGGCACTGCGCAGAGTGGATTGTACGTGACCTCGATAGCGCGCACGCAATCGTTCCAAGTCACGCCCTCGGTCGATAATGTGTCCATGCTCATCGAGCACGTGGACATTCATCCGATAAAAATCATCCACCTGCAGATCCTGCCAAATTTCATCGGGTAGCGGCTTGCCGAGAACGCGTTGCAATTCAAAAGACAAGGCTGTGACCAAGGGTTGCGTCCCGATTTCCAAACGCCCCAAAATTTGATCGACATAGTGAGGCACAGGAACAAACAATTTACGCCACTGTTTCGGCAAAGATTTTATGAGCGCAATGCACTTGTCCCGTAAAAACCCCGGTACTAACCACTCCAGTCGATATGCGGGAATACTGTGCAAAATACCAGCAGGTACTTCGACACTGACCCCATCATCCGCATGCCCAGGCTCAAAGTGGTAGGTCAAACGCAGCTCCATACCATCGACCTCCATAACATCAGGGAATTGAGCCGCCGAAATATCTCCCGCCCCATGCTGCATTAACAGTTCACGGGGGATGTGCAAAATGTCAGCTCGATTTTTTTCAGCTGACTTGCGCCAGTGCTCAAACCCTTGCAAGTTGGATATGTTTTGATCGACCCGCTCATCGTAAAAACGAAACACCACTTCGTCATCAACCAATATATCTCTGCGGCGAGATTTCGCTTCCAACAAATGAATGGATTCGATTAATTCCTGGTTTTTTTGAAAAAATGTGCCTTTGGCTTTTGGGTTTTTGGGGTAGGCTCCCTCGACTAAAGCGGAACGGATAAACACTTCCCGGGCAAGAGTCGGATCGATATGGCCGTAGTTTATTTTCTGCTTCTCGGTCAACACCAAACCAAACAGAGTGATGCGGTCATACCCCATAATCTGGCCGGTCTTAGCCACATAATGGGGTTCATGATAGTGGTGTTTTTGCAGATGCTTTGAGGCCGCTAATATCCATTGTGGTTCTATTTGGGCGACGCCATGACCGTAGAGTTTAGTGGTTTCAATCATTTCAGCAGCCATCAACCAACGTGGCTTTTTCTTGAACTGAGATGAGCCGGGAAATACGGTAAATTTCCGATTGCGCGCCCCCAGATAGGGCAAATCCGCTTGATCGTCATTACGCAAGCCTATATGGCTTAACAGCCCCGCCAATAGCGCCTGATGAATATCGTCGGGGTTCGCGGCGCTGGCATTTTCACGCAAACCAATCTGCTTGCAGGCCAAGCGCAATTGGTGATGGAGCTCGCGCCACTCCCGCAGCCGCATATAGGCCAAAAACTCCTTTTGGCACATTTTGCGGAATTGATTTTGCGAGAGCTCTTGACGCTGCTGCTCCGCATATTGCCAAAGATTGAGATAGGCCAAAAAATCCGATTTTTCATGCCAAAATCGACGATGTTTTTCGTCTGCGGCCTGTTGTTTTTCTGCCGGGCGCTCCCGCGGATCCTGAATGGCCAAAGCGGTGACGATGATCAGAACTTCTGCTAGAGAGTGTCGTTTATCGGCTTCAAACAACATTCGCGCCAGACGCGGGTCGACCGGCAGCGCGGCCAATTTTTTACCGAGGTTCGTCAAATTACCCTGGACATTGACGGCCTCTAGCTCTTCCAGTAATTTGTACCCGTCGGTTATGTACCTTCGATCTGGCGCATCCACAAACGGAAACTTGCGAATTTCGCCTATACCCAAATGCAGCATTTGCAAAACCACAGACGCCAAGTTAGTACGCTGAATTTCAGCATCTGTGAAGGCTGGGCGCGAGAGAAAGTCTTCTTCGCTGTACAACCTTATGCATATACCGTTGCTCACTCGACCACAGCGGCCTGCGCGCTGATTGGCGCTCGCCTGGGAAATGGGCTCGATCGGCAGACGCTGAACCTTGGTCTTAGCACTGTAACGGCTGATGCGAGCCACACCTGGATCTATCACATAGCCAATGCCCGGGACAGTAATAGAGGTTTCTGCCACATTCGTGGCCAGGACGATGCGACGACCGCGATGTCCCTGAAAAACACGCTGCTGTTCTGCCATACTCAAACGCGCATAAAATGGCAAGATCTCTATATGGGGCAAATTGGCTTTGCGTAAAACATGTGCGGTTTCCCGAATGTCTCGCTCCCCACTTAAAAACACCAAAATATCGCTATTGGATGAATTGGGTAAAGTTAATATCTCTTCTACGGCCTCCAGGATAGACTGAGGCTGATCTGCCAGCTCGCCCGCCCAGGGTCGGTACATGATATCCACCGGGTAAGTTCGACCCGACACCTGGAGAATGGGAGCCTTATTAAAATGCTCTGAAAAGCGCTCCAAGTCGATCGTTGCAGACGTAATGATGACTTTAAGATCCGGTCTTTTCGGCAGTATTTTTTTGACATAGCCCAAGAGGAAATCGATATTGAGGCTGCGCTCGTGGGCTTCATCTATGATCAATGTGTCGTAGCTCAGAAGCAGCGGATCCGACTGAATTTCAGCGAGTAAAATACCATCGGTCATCAACTTGATATGGGTGTCCACTTGACTGTGATCAGCAAACCTCACCTGATAACCGACGCAGCTTCCCATGGCAACCCCCAACTCTTCCGCAATCCGATTCGCGACGGTACTGGCGGCAATACGCCGAGGTTGAGTGTGACCGATTTTTCCCGCAACACCACGTCCCAGATGCAAACAGATTTTAGGTAACTGAGTGGTTTTCCCTGAACCGGTTTCTCCAGCCAAAATCAATACTTGATTCGTCTGAATGGCTTTGGCGATTTCGTCCAACCTTTCACATACCGGCAAATGATCTTGGAATGAGATTTCGTCAGGTACCAAATGCTGCCTGCGCATATAGAGCGCGCGCGCCTCCTTGCTGTGCTTGGCAAACCGTTGAGCGAGCTGATCAAAAGGTTTTCCCGCACTTTGCCGCTGCTGACAATTGAGCCACAATTTGCGCAGAATCTCGCGGTCGCGAATCATAACCTGACTCAACTCGCGCTCCAGTTCCGTGGTGTTAAGTGGAATTGCCGTTGTATCGCTCATGATTTGGTGAAGCCGCCAAGACTGATCAGTTGCTGTAAAAATGGACGAGCACCTTAATATTAAGGTTCAGGAAAAACAACCGTTTGCCTCTAACGCCGAGCCAAAACCAAAGGAATCTGAGGAAATAAGCGCAGCCAGCAATCGAATTGGTCTATTTCGGCTGCATAGCTGGGCTAAACTCAAAGACAGGCAATGGTGATTCACAACAGGAACTGAAACAGAGCCATTGCATCGCGTTTTTTAACATTCTATCCTGCGGGAACAACTGACATTTGCGAGCCGCCATGGCAAATCAACATTTTCAGCTGGGTATATTGGGCGGTGGAATTCAGGGCGTAGCCGTCGCCCGCGAAGCCGCCACTAGAGGCGTATCCTGCGTTTTGCTGGAACAAAACGATCTGGCCAACAATAGCCTTCCATTCTTACGCAGTAACTGCGCTGGTGATTTGCGCCGAGTGGAAAAGCTCGCCCTGTACGATATCTTTCGCAGCGCACGTGAACAGCAGCGCTTGGTGGAACGAGCCAACCTCTATACACAGCCCATCGATTATTTTGTTCTCCCCAATGAACAACTGCGCTCCGCAGCGAAAATTCGCTGGGGCACTCGTTTGTTAAAACGCCTTAGAGGACGCGCAGCCCTGGGAGATAAAGCGCTCGCAGAGCACGCACTAACGCTTTCACTTCCAGAAAAGCATCAATTTCAGGATGTCATCGCCAACGAAAGCCGATTGATATTGGCGACCGCCCAGCAGGCTCGAGATCACGGTGCATTGCTGCAAAACTACGCCGAGGTCACCCACTGCGATCGCTCCAGTCATCAATGGCGTTTGGTTTGCCACAACACTATTGACAACACAATGTCGCAATACACTTGCGATCTATTGGTCAATTGCACTGGCAGTGCCGCCACCAGGGTTATGGAAACGCTATTACAAAGCCGCTCCCGCTGCCGAGTGGAAAATCATTACCACACCTACTTGTTGGTACGCAAACGTTATTCGGGTAATCAGGGTTATGTCATGCAAATTGATGATGGGCAGATGATTTACATTACGCCACTGTCACAACAGCACCTACAGATTGGACCTTTGATCAGCTTGGACAACCTAGGCTCTGATGATCAAAGCCTAGCGCTGATACAGAATTACAACCGCTATTTTTCTCAACCCATTCACGAAACGGACGTGATTCACAGCTGCACCATCGAACGAGCTGCATACGAAGATCCCTGCGAACAAAACAATACCATCTGGCTTGATTCGTTGATTGATTTAAATATCGGCCAAGAGCGCCAGCGCGCACCATTACTCACGGTATTTGGCAGTAATTTCACTATGCACAAGGTCCTGGCAGAGCGCGCCCTTGATGTGTTGCAACCGTTTACTGGCAACAAACAAAATCAAAGCACTAAAAACGCACATTTACCCGGTTGCGAGTGCGGCAACTTGGCCATACTGCTAAAACAAGTCAAAGCCGACTTTCCCAAACTTCCTGAGCCACTTTTATTCGAATACGCAACACAATACGGCACCAAGTTATACCAACTTCTTGCCCATAGACAAACGGTGGATGAGCTCGGCCTGTCTTTTGGTAATCATATCTACAGCGCCGAACTCGATTATGTGATTGCGAATGAATGGGTTAAAAAGGCCACAGATTTTATTTTTCGGCGCGAATCAATAACACAGCCTATTGATCATGAAACTCAAGTACAGATAGAACGCTACATAAATGAGCATTTTCTGAACAACATCCAGCCATAACAAAATTTTTACATTTGAAAAAAACGATCAAATAAAAACCAAAGGGCAAGATCTTTTAGGCGAGGATGAAAACACCATCTCCCACGCAAATAACAGCGCAGCATCGAGACTAGGACTTACAAGGGTTTTCGTTTTATAATGGCGGCCAAATTCGTCTCATGCGTTGTGCAAACGCCTGACATTTCTCCCACTTAGGTGGATTTTTGCCCTGCAAGGATTGATCATGGACATTCGATACAAAATTTTCTTATGTGCTCTGCTAGCCCCAATGACTGCGCTTGCAGCTCCGGTAGTAAACAATGACGTCCGCACTGTACCCCGCGGAATCCCAATTACCATTGACGTCCTCAATAATGACTTCGACGATACGGGCGACACTCTGACAGTTGTTGCTGATGCCATTGTGCAACCGGCAAATGGTCGTGTTGTGGTCAACAGTGACGGAGGCATTACTTACACACCCAATGCCGCTTACATTGGCCCTGATCAATTTTTGTATACCGTACAGAACTCTCAGGGTCAGCAAGGCAGTGCTACCGTCAGCATCACAGTCGTTTCCAACTTGGTGGATTACGCCACCAACGACAATGGTCGCAGCGTTGTCTCGGCGATTGAATCCATTTGCGCCAGCCTCTCTGGATTGGACTTGTCCGATGAAATAATAGGAAGGCAGCAACTGGCTGCGCGCTGTGAAGCATTACTCGCCCTTAGAGCAGACGAAAGTCCGGAAGGTCAATTGGCTTTGGCTAGAGCTTTGGAACAGATCGCTCCCGAGGAAACTTTATCGTTAACGAAAGTGGGATCCAATGCATCTCAACTGCAAACGAAAATGGTCAGCAATCGCTTGATGCAACTGGGTTCCGGCATAGGCGCCGCAGCCCAAGGCGGCTTAACCTGGAACGCTGGCCGCCAGGGCGCTGCCGCTGGTGATGGGGATTTGTTTTCTAAAATTGGTTTTTTTGCATCTTTACAGTTAGAAGATGCTGAAAAAGATCGATCCGCTAGCGAAGCGGGTTTTGACTATTCCGCTAACGGTCTGTCTCTTGGCGCGGACTACGCCTTTTCCCAGGATTGGTTTGTTGGTGGCGCGTTTGGTCTTACCAAAAACGATCTGGATTACAAAAACAATGGAGGCAAGGTACAAGCCGACATCTACACGGTCATCATCTTCTCAACCTACCATGTGGGCAATTTTAATTTTGATGCGCAACTCGGGGGTGGCAATAGCAACGTCGATATCGCCCGATACATGAATTACAGCGTTCCTGGCGAGTCAAATTTCACAACCAAAACAGATGGGCAAACCAGTGGCAGCCAATGGTTTCTTTCTCTGCAAACCCAATATACATGGAGTAGAAAAGCCTTAACACTCTTCCCTTCAGCCAAAATTAATTACACCGGTTCGCGGGTTAAAGGCTATGCCGACAATAATGCCAGCGGCTGGGAAGTTGTGTTAGACGACCAAAAAATTGAGAAATTTGACATCGAAGCGGGAGTGCAAGCAACCTACGCAATCAATACGTCTTGGGGCGTTGTCATTCCCAACGCAGATTTTACGCTCTACTCCAATCTCAACAATAGCCAAGATACGGTATCTGGCTATTTTGCATACGCCCCGACCAGCGCTAACAGCTTTGCGCTCGATGCTGAAGATCCGGATTCGCTCTATTATCAACTGGGCGTGGGTTCCAGCGTTATTTTCCCCGGTGGCAACACCGGCTTTATTGGCCTGCGCAAAACCCTCGGCTACGATGATTTTACGTCGCTGCAGCTGCAAGCGGGTATGCGCATGGAATTTTAACGACAGCCAGCATAAAACAAACACACCAACACACGGACTGCGGTCCGTGTTGTTGTTTTTGCCGCTTCCTTTTTAACACCCGATTAGCCACCTATAGAATCGCCAATGAAAATTCGAGCATTCCAACTGCAAATAATCCCCGGCGACCCGCACACAAACTGCGAGTCCATGCTAACCGCAATCGCTCAAGCCAAATCGGATGGCATGGATATTATTGTTTTCCCCGAAATGGCCATTCCCGGTTATCTCATCGGAGATGCTTGGGAACACAATGCCTATTTGCAAGAATGCGAAACCTGCGGTGATCGCATACGACAGGCAGCCATTGGAATAACCGTGGTATTTGGCAACATTGGTCTAGAGGGAAACAAAAAAAACGAAGACGGTCGTCCGCGAAAATATAACGCTTGTTTTATTGCAGAGGATCAGAAGTTTATTGAACACCCCCGGACACGGCTACCGTTTTTCATCAAATTCTTAATGCCCAACTATCGTGAATTTGACGATAATCGCTATTTCTATGACCCCCGTAAATTGGCCCACGAGCTGGGTTTAGACTGGCCAGATTTAATCGAACCTGCGCCCACAAAACACGGACAATTGGGCTGTATCATATGTGAAGATGGCTGGGATCAGGATTACAATATCTCACCGAGTGAAATACTGGCCCAGAAAGATGCTGAAATTCTGATCAACATCAGCAGCTCACCCTATACTTTCGCAAAAAATCAAAAACGTTATCGTGTATTCAGCGAGCAAGCCAAACGCCATTGCTTGCCACTGATTTACACTAACGCTGTCGGTTTGCAAGATAATGGTAAAACCCTGTTTACTTTTGATGGCTCTACCTGTATTTACAATTCTCGGGGAGAACTGATTCAAGAAGCCACAGCCTACCGTGAAATGGCAATCGATAGCGACTTGAATGAACCCACAATACCACTACCGACAAACAAGCCCCATCAAACAGACACTATAGCCAACCAGTTTAATGCCATTACCTACGGTACTCGAACATTCTTGGAACGCACAGGAATTCGTAAAATTGTTATAGGCGTTTCCGGCGGCATTGACTCCGCTGTGGTTGCGGCGATTTACCGGCAAATTTTAGCTAAAGACAATTTATTGTTAGTCAATATGCCCGGCCCCTTCAATTCACAAACCACACGATTATTAGCAAAAGAGCTCGCGGACAACCTAGACCTACCCTATGCAGAAATACCCATCGACAGCGCGACAAATCTAACTCGAAGTCAAATTGAATCGACCCTTTTTAGCAACCCAACCCTCGAGAAAACATTAAAAGTCAGCAACTTCGTAATGGAAAACATTCAAGCGCGAGACAGGTCCTCGCGTATCCTCGCGGGCGTCGCTGCGGCATTTGGTGGTGCTTTCACTTGCAATGCCAATAAATCTGAAATGACGGTAGGCTATAGTACACTCTATGGCGATTTAGGCGGTTGCTTAGCGCCCATTGCGGATTTGTGGAAAGGTGAAGTCTACGAGTTG
>JBNKFP010000127.1:0-8506 GCA_050289365.1 Cellvibrionaceae bacterium
CATCAAGATTATTGCCTCATATCCGCACATTTTGGGATGCATAGATCCACATTGGCGCATGGCCAAGTTCCGTATTCGGTCAACAGCCCTTGGTTATTCGCCTTACCTCACGGCAGCACGATGCTTGCATACAAGCCCAAGATTGGTGCTATATCGATAGCGATGACTCAAAAATGGGGGGAGAATAGTGAAAGAATATGATCTCGTGGTGATTGGCAGTGGCCCAGCAGGCCAACGGGCGGCTGTTCAGGCAGCAAAGCTTGGAAAATCCGTCGCTATAGTGGAACGCAATTTTCAAGTCGGTGGTGTTTCCGTCCATACCGGCACCATCCCCAGTAAGACCATTCGTGAAGCTGTGCTCTATCTCACGGGGTGGCGCCAGCGTGGTTTTTACGGCATGGCCCATCGAGAACGGGAAAAAATAACTCCTGAGGATGTATTGGAGCGAGTCAAAGTCACTCTGTCCAATCAAGTGGAAGTGATGCGCAACCAGTTAACCCGCAATGGCGTTGATGTGCTCACCGGGCAGGCTAAATTTGTCGATCAGCACACTCTGTCGATAAGTCGGGTGACAGGTGAGACCATTGAAGTAAAAGCGCATTATGTTTTGTTGGCCGTGGGCACACGCCCTTTCCGACCGGAAAATATTCCATTTGATGGTGAGTCTGTATTTGACAGTGATGAAATACTTCATTTTCACAGAATGCCACGGACTTTAACGGTTATAGGGGGAGGGGTTATTGGCGTCGAATTTGCCACTATTTTTTCTGCGTTAGATGTTACCGTGACCCTGGTCGAGGAGCGAGCCAATATTCTGAGTTTTGTCGATGACGAAATTATCGATGAATTTCAACACAAAATGCGCGATGGTGGTATGGTTTTAAGGCTTGAGGAAACGGTACAGTCGATTACCAAAGTTGACGGCAAAGTACTGACCAAATTAACCAGTGGCAAAATGCTTCAATCGGATATGTTGCTATTTGCTGCCGGACGTAGTGGTGCCACAGACAGCCTCGCTATTGAAAAGGCAGGGTTGACAGCAGACAAACGTGGACGGATCAAGGTTAACGAGTATTTTCAAACTGAAGTACCGACAATTTATGCCTCTGGAGATATCATCGGGTTCCCAAGCTTGGCTGCTACCTCTATGGTGCAGGGGCGTTTAGCGGCGTGTCACATGTTTAAATACGATTACCGCAATAATTTAGAGTATTTCCCCTACGGTATCTATGCCGTTCCCGAAATCAGTATGGTCGGTGCTACAGAAAAAGAGCTCAAAGAAAAATGCATTCCTTATGAGAGCGGTATCGCGCGATATCGTGAACTGGCTCGTGGTCAAATTCTGGGGCTAACCGATGGTCTGTTAAAACTGCTGTTTGCCATAGATGACCAACGTTTGCTGGGCGTTCATATTGTCGGCGAGGGCGCGACAGAGTTAATTCATGTTGGGCAGGCTGTCATTACGCTTGGAGGCACTCTTGATTACTTTATCGATTCCGCGTTTAATTATCCAACGCTTGCAGAGGCATACAAAGTGGCGGCTTTAAACGCGTTAAATAAAATGGCGCCTTATAAAGCGATTCAGGTGCAAACCGTTGACGTGGAAAACTCGGGACCCGACTTTACCTAAAGGCTGCAATATCGGGGCGCCTGCATCCTCCCCGAAACATTCGGTTACTGCGAATATGAACTTAAAATAATATTTTGGCACCGACGTTGAACGCATCCACGTCAAATGAATTGTCGACGTCTGCCCCATTCAATTCGTCTTCGGCAATCTTTATATAGTATCGATTAAATTCAGCGTATATCGTAAGAGGATCGTTGATTTTGAAGTTTAGACCCATTCCGATATGCGGCTGCTCATCGTGAAAGCTAGTTTGATAGGCGGCGGAACGAATTTCCAATGTGGAAAACATAACGCCAAGTTTGCCATAGAATTGAGTATATTCGCCCAGCGGGAAATAACCGATCGCGCTTGTGGAAAATCCTGAAAAATCTACGGCATAAAGTTCATTTTCACTTTTGCCAAAGTAGGCATAGGAAAATTCAATGCCGAAATAGGGGGACGCCTTCCTGCCGATACTGGCCAAATAGAATCGATCTTCATCATCATAGCTTTTGTCGCCCTTTAGTGTAAACGCACCATAAGACGCGCCGACGTAAGAGTTGCGGGGTGGTTTTGGTTTTTCTTTTTCCCAGAACCAGCGAGCGTTGCAGATAGATGGCAAAAACAAGATGAAAAAGCCAAGGTAACCGTACTTCATTATTTTATTTGACATAGATATTGCTCCGATAAAAAGATCAAGCTTGAAATCAGCGTGTCGAAGATACAGCTCTTTAAGTGCCTGGTTAGCGAATTTCCTACGGCGGTACTAACCCTCGTAAAACTGAGAATATCGGTTTTTTATTTCTGACTCTGTGATCTGGTGGATGCTTATGGAGATTTTCGAGTTTTGGCGATCCGTTAGCATGTTAGTTTAGCTGTTGCTTGAGCGGTTACAATTGCAAATTCGAAAATGCCCCGTTTGATCCTAATCTTGAGTCCAGCAAGAGTATGACAGAGTTCTGATCACAATTGTGTTATACCTGAACTCAGCGGTTTAAATGGTTTTGGTGTTGCTTGGAATAGGCCGTCTGGAATTTATTTAATGAATGTGTTAAGTCTATGTATGGTGTTGATTTCTATTTTTTAAAATGCTTTATTATTTTCTGTAAGGGATATTATTTCTGTCGTTCATAACTCTTCGAAATAATGGGTGTTCGCTAAATGCGAAATTGTTCTTCGGTGCCTATTTAATGCGGCGATAATGGTGTTTTAAGAGTTTTAAATAATGTCCGTTTGAATGATCTAGAACGGTATCTTGGTCGTACACGGAGACTGGTTTATGGCGGTGAATACGAATCAGTTCGATGTGATGTGAAGTTTTGTGGTTTTGGCGCAATGCAGATTGCATCGGGGTCGGTACTGTCGGCGAGTACCATAAGATTGTGGGAGATTGAGGCGACTGAAGGCGTATTTTAAGCGTCATAGCTGAACCTCATCGGCTCCATTGTTTTTATTCACTGGCTACAAGCACCCCTTACGATTAGTCTTTTAGCCAAAGGTCGTTAAATATTGTATTAAGAACTAGGAGAACCCTGTATGAGTGGTGAAAGTAAATGCCCATTTGCCGGTGCGCATGGTGCGCCCACGACGGTCGGTAGCCAATCCAATCGTGATTGGTGGCCCAATCAACTCAACCTTAAAATCCTCCATCAGCACACCAGTCAATCCAGTCCGATGGGGGAAGAGTTTAATTATGCCGAACAATTTAAACAATTGGATTTAGCGGCCGTAAAGCAAGACCTGTATGCGCTAATGACGGATTCGCAGGATTGGTGGCCCGCAGATTGGGGGCATTATGGTGGGTTGTTTATCCGTATGGCGTGGCACAGTGCCGGTACTTATCGTTTAGCTGACGGCCGCGGTGGCGCAGGTACTGGCAATCAAAGGTTTGCTCCCATAAACAGTTGGCCTGATAACGGTAATTTAGACAAGGCCCGTCGTTTGTTATGGCCAGTTAAGCAGAAATATGGCAAGAAAATATCCTGGGCCGATTTAATGATTTTGGCAGGTAACTGTGCTCTGGAGTCCATGGGCTTTAAGACCTTTGGTTTTGGTGGAGGACGAGCGGATATTTGGGAACCCGAAGAGGATATCTATTGGGGCAGTGAAGCCGAGTGGCTCGGAGACAAGCGTTATTCCGGCGATCGCGAACTGGAGAACCCTCTCGCTGCGGTTCAAATGGGGCTGATATACGTCAATCCCGAAGGGCCCAATGGCAACCCTGATCCCGTTGCATCCGGTATTGACGTGCGCGAAACCTTCGCGCGAATGGCCATGAACGATGAGGAAACAGTTGCCTTAGTTGCCGGCGGACATACGTTTGGCAAAGCCCATGGGGCGGGGGATCCTAATTTGGTCGGACCCGAGCCCGAGGCGGCACCGATGGAAGAAATGGGTTTAGGTTGGATTAATAAGTTGGGATCTGGTGTTGGCATTCATACTACTACCAGTGGTATCGAAGGTGCCTGGAAGCCGAATCCAACCCAATGGGATTCGGGCTATTTCGACATGTTGTTTGGGTACGAGTGGGAATTGGTTAAAAGCCCTGCCGGAGCGCACCAATGGTTGGCTAAGGATGTGCGTGAGGAGCATATGATTCCGGATGCCCATGACCCATCCATTCAACATCGACCCATGATGACAACTGCGGATCTGTCTCTACGCTTCGACCCAATCTACGAGCCAATAGCGCGTCGCTTTCATAAGGACCCAGAGGCTTTTGCAGATGCTTTCGCCCGAGCGTGGTTTAAATTGACCCACCGGGATATGGGGCCAATTTGTCGCTACCTTGGGCCAGAAGTACCCAAGGAAGAGTTGGTATGGCAAGACCCCATTCCTGCTGTGGATCATATTTTGGTGGATGCCGGAGATATTGCCGATCTTAAGACGCAAGTCAAAGCTTCAGGTTTATCCGTTGCTGATTTGGTTGCCACAGCTTGGGCTTCCGCTTCGACATTCCGGGGCTCTGATATGCGTGGTGGCGCAAACGGTGGACGTATAGCGCTGGCACCGCAAAAAGACTGGGACGTTAATCAGCCAGCAAAGCTTGCCGAAGTGTTAGGGCGACTTGAACAGATCCAAACTGACTTTAACTGTGCTCAAACCAGTGGTAAAAAGATTTCGCTAGCGGATTTGATCGTACTTGCGGGTTCCGCGGCGGTGGAGCAGGCCGCTGAAGCCGCCGGTTTCAGCATAGAAGTCCCCTTTACTCCAGGTAGAATGGATGCGACACAAACGCAAACTGACATAGAATCCTTTGCCGTGATGGAGCCTATTGCGGATGGTTTTCGCAATTATGTGAAAGAGGGTGTGTCGGTGCCGACGGAACAGTTGCTGTTGGACAAAGCCCAATTGCTCACCCTGACTGCACCGGAAATGACCGTTCTTATCGGGGGTTTGCGCGTCCTAAATGCAAATGTCGGTCAATCCTCTTTCGGCGTATTGACAACTCGGCCCGGTACATTGAGTAACGATTTCTTCCGCAACTTGGTGGATATGAGTATCCGTTGGAAGCCAGTCACAACCGATGCAAGTGCCTTTGAGGGGGTCGACCGGGCATCTGGAGAGTTAAAATGGACTGCTTCGCGAGTCGATCTTGCTTTCGGCTCCAACTCACAGTTACGTGCTCTGGCTGAGGTCTATGCCCAGGATGATTCTGCGGAATGGTTTGCTGAAGAGTTTGCGAGGGTATGGGTTAAGGTCATGGAGTTAGATCGTTTCGACCTGCTCTGAGCGCAGATAGGTCCCCGTTTATATCGCAGTGGTCAATGATGAAAGTTGACCACCTTCCTTTACATCATTGGCGCATGACCTCTTCTACCCAATGCGTATTGGGCTGTGTTTGAACCCTTGCCTGAATCTTGTTGTGAATCTGTTGATTTTGAGCTAACGCGGGCTCCTTTTACCATCATCGTAAACCCGAACAGGAGTATTGTTTAGCTTTATACAAGGGGTTCGCACGATTGTGATTGGTGTGTTCGATGATGAGTGTCTTGATCAAAAAGGTTGAAAATGTGCGAAATCGCGACGGTTTTTTAAGTAAAAGCCGTATTGTGTCGAAATTTGCTGACTTAACTCTATTGTTACTGAAGGAAACTCACTACAATTTGATCTTATTTGGTGTGGCGCCCAATTCAACTTGGGCCAATCATTATCATAAAGCAGTTGGCGAATCAGTAGGGCTAAGATTGATTCGTTATAAGAATCTATTTTGTTTAAGGGAAGCGCACCGTTTTTTGATGCATCCCCAGTTGACGCAAAATGGAACCGCGACTGAATAAACCACTAACTCTAGGGATTCATTCCATGTTTGACAGTAGCAAAATTTCTATCATTGCCATTCTGAGCGGATCGCTGTTGCTCAGCGCCTGCGGTGGCCCAATCAATTCAAGTAGTAGCTCGGCAGCTGTGTCCAGTAGTCAGGCCAGTAGTCGTTCCATAAGCTCCTCCAGTGTCAGCAGTGCGAGCAGCAGCTCGCTACCGGTCGCCAGCAATGAAACATTGCCACAATCCAATCAGTATGAAGCACACAAAGCCCCATCGGCTCCGATAATCGATGGTCAAATCGATCCAGTCTGGGCCGTTTCCCCTTGGCAAGCCATTGATGTGCGCTGGTTAGGGGCACAGCAAGGTATGCCCTCTGCATCGGACTATTCAGGCCGTTACAAAGTCATTTGGGATGAGCAACAAATTTATTTGTTGATGGATATAACCGATGACGTCATCTTTGATCATGATCCAAATCCTTTGAGCCAGTACTGGATTGACGATACGGTAGAGCTATTCATCGACGAAGATCATAGTGGTGGTGGTCATGAATACAACAATTTTGCCAATGCATGGGCTTATCACATTAGCACCTACAAGGATGTTGTGGATACTGGTTTAAGCGGGGTGAAACTTTTCAACGATCATGTCACCGTTGAAATCCATAATGAGGGCACTCGGCATATTTGGGAGATGAGTATTCGTATCTATGGCGACGATTACGACGATCAAAACGGATCGAACAATAATACCCCATTAACACTCTATGCCGGTAAAACCATGGGCTTTTCAGCCTGTTATATCGATAACGATAACAGCATTCCTCAAAGCAGTTACGAGCGGGAAAGCATGATGGGGTCTGTGAATACTCAAGGCCACAAGGACAATCTCGGTTACCAAAACGCAGATGTCTTCGGCACCATGACGTTGGTAGAATAAGTTCCCGCCTCACCGCTCCCTCTGCTTCTGGGGGAGCGTCTTTGACTCTCCTTTTGATTCCTTGGTGTTGGCAGCGTAGTCGATCGTCGTTTCAGGTATTTTGCCAGTTGATCTGAAGAGCGCTTTGTCTCTAAGATTCAAACGCACTGTTTCTTCACCTGTCCGCATTGTATAAGTTGGTCGAATGCAAAGTAGCACGGATCGATTAGATCGATTTATCAGCAAAATAACCCGTTTTACCAAAAGCGATGTGCGTTATTTGATTGCCCAGAAGCGACTGGTTGTGGACGGCGAATTGGCAACCGATATTCATCAACCGGTTAATAAATTTACTGAAGTGATCTTGGATGGTGCCGTACTGCAAAACAATTTGCCAATATACATTGCGTTGCACAAACCCAAAGGCGTTGTCAGCGCCACTCGGGATGTTAAACATGCGACGGTTTTGGATCTTTTGCCGGAGGCGGAACGAAAAGGTTTGCACATTGTGGGGCGGTTGGATTTCAATTCAACGGGCTTGGTGTTATTGACAAATGATGGTAAATGGTCCGCTGCGATCAATGGAAAAAATCAAAAAGTTAAGAAATTTTATCGCGTTGTAGTGGACAAACCCATTACCCAGGAAATGGTCCATCGCTTTCAGCAAGGGATGTATTTTTCATATGAAGATTTGGTTACTGCGCCTGCAGAGTTGATTAAAATGTCGTGCTACGAGGCATTGGTTGTTCTAACCGAGGGACGATACCATCAGATCAAAAGAATGTTTGGTCAGATGCAAAGCAAGGTGCTCGATCTGCACCGTTACGCAGTCGGTGGATTGATTCTTGGTGACGAACTTACTGAAGGACAACATAAGTACTTGACTCCGAAGGAGGCAAGCCAAGTGTTATATGGTGATGTTTCTGAATTTCAAATAAGCACTGAAAGTTAAATCCGTTCGATATCAAAAAGACATTTTAAAGTCGTCTGCTGCATTTTGAAACCGGAAAGGAATGTATTCGCATCAGAAAAATTGATAGGCCCTATCTTATGGCTAGCGTTCATGAAAAAATCTATGGCAATGCTCCTGCGACCCATTCGGTCATTTGGTTGCATGGGTTAGGGGAGTGCGCAGAGGATTATTTCTCGGTGATGTCAAAATTAGGGCTGGATGATTCCTGCTCCTACCGATTCCTATTTCCGCAAGCTTCAAATATTGCTATTACCGTTGAAAAAGGTGCGCTTTTACCCGGTTGGTACGATGTTAAGGGCGAAAAAATGGCTGATAAGGAAGACTTGCGGTGCATCTCGCTTGCGCGCGAGTGGGTAGAGACGCTGATTTTGGACAATATCGAGCGTGGTATTCCGAGTGAAAATATCCTTCTCGCTGGATTTTCTCAGGGTGGGGCGGTTGCCTACTACTCCGGTATTCGCACTTTGCACAAGCTTGGCGGCATAGTGGCACTTTCGGCGTACCTGCCATTTTTGCATCAAGTCCGAGCTGAACACGCCCAGGTCAATTTAGCCACGCCGGTATTGGCTATGCACGGCATCTATGATCGTGGTGTTCCGTTTGAGGATGGTAAACTCAGTGCCGAAGGTATTGCGGCACTGGGCTACAACGTGGATTGGCGTACTTATCGATCGGAGCACTGTATCCTCGATCGCCAATGGGCGGAAATCGGCCTTTGGGTCAATCACATTTTTACAAAT
>JBNKFP010000128.1:0-8477 GCA_050289365.1 Cellvibrionaceae bacterium
GCCAGCAGCGAAGGCATAGTTAGCCCACTCCTCTTCAGTGCAGCTAAGCAATAGCCTGGAACTGATCTGTGGAGCCAGACGTTACAGTTAATGGCACATACCTCCTTGCAATAATTTGGCGTTTGAGGCTTAAGTTATGTACTACCAAAAGAAAAGGCTCTTGGTTCCTCCTAATTCACTTTGATATAGCAACGGAAAAGATTCTTCGCGAACTAAGTAAATTGGCCTTTAGCATCAATTGCGTTAACAAAAGCAGAAGAATCTTGCAGCCCTTTCATTAACTCCGCGTCCGGAAGGCAGTCTGCCTCAACAAACTTAATCAGATTTGGATCGGGATCACAATACAAGATATCCAAAGCCAGACGATCCATGCCGTACAACCCGCGATGTATCATATTGGCTGAAAACACCAAAAGATCCCCGGCGTTGAGTGCAACCTCCTTGCCCGTAGCCAAAGGTTCATAATTTTTCCTGCCACTTTGCTGCAACCGCACCTCTAATTCTTCTTCATTATCCCAATTTTTATGTGAACCCGGCACAAGCTCTAAACCTCGTTCATTTTTCAATGGAATGCGAAAATGGATAACCTGAGGCCCGTTTAACGCGGCTTGTTGTTCTGCGATGGACATATGGTACTGAGTATCTCTATGCCAATAATTGTTTTGCTTAGGGTTAACAGGATCAAAAAACAACTGGGTATTCATAAAGCAGGGACGGTCTGGAATAAGAGTCTTTACAACCGCCATTAACTTGCTGGAACCCATAACTTGAAATAAACAAGCTCGATCAGATGCATTTAAATAGTGACTTCCGGTAAGGTAAGCGGAGTTGATGGCTTGTGTGTCATAAAAGTCTTGATGTTCAGAAATCCAATTTTTATGAAAACGTTCCACTGCATTACGAATAGCAACCAGTTGCCTGTCGTCAATGAATCTCTCGATCGCACAATAACCGTTGTTTTGAAATTGTCTATGCATAGACTTCTGACATTGTTTTTTAGAAAGGGATTTTATAAAAAATGCGGTATCACTTTAGTCCCACGATCTTAGAACCCTGCATTTTTAGCAGCTAATCTTCACACGCCCCCGCTTGGTCAGCGTCATCAGGCTTTAAAACGAAAGCGGCAACCGCGGGTCTGAAAAGGTCTTAACCGGCCAAAGCAACTTAACACAACAGATGCTCTTTTCCTATTCATGTGTGCGCTGCCGATTACCAACCGCGTTAGCCATCATAGCGCCCTGAATAGCGCTATATGTCGACGAGCCAACATGAACCCTTCACAGCAAAAAAGTGTTCCACCTTCGTTGATTGGTTCTGGGCTTTTCCGTACCATGCGACATTTTGGTGCACATCAAGGAGTTCTGTGAACGTCTTCAGTGAAATTGTAAAGTGGTTCGGAGTTCCGCGAAATACAACGAGCCATGGCGAGAAACTGCTCTCGGCGCTCGGTGCCGCCCTCGGCATACTGATGGTAGCGGCATCGGCAGAAATGTTCAGACGCAGTGGGGTGCTGGATTTTCAGAGCGCTTATCTTGTGGTCGCCTCCATGGGGGCCAGTGCAGTTTTGCTGTTTGCCGTACCTCACGGAGCGCTTTCGCAACCTTGGTCCGTCTTCGGTGGCCATATGTTTTCCGCTTTTATTGGTGTTAGTTGCTATCGATTATTGGGTTCCGGAGTTGTGTCTGCAGCTCTTGCGGTAGGGTTTGCCGTGGGTGCCATGTACTATTTACGATGTATCCACCCGCCCGGGGGCGCTACTGCCTTAACGGCGGTTTTGGGTGGTGATGCACTGCACAACTTGGGTTATGGCTACCTCGCCATTCCCGTACTGCTCAATGCTCTCGTCATATTCATAGTGGCGATTGCATTCAACTACGGGTTTCGTTGGCGGCGCTATCCCGCACATTTATTCTACAAACGAAACGCCATTACCGCGCAACCAGCCCAACACAGGGAGTTTGAACTGACACAGGAAGATTTTTCCGCAGCCCTACAAACACACAATTCATTTGTCGATATAACCGAAGAAGGCTTGACGGAATTGCTCGAATTAGCAAAACAACACGCAGAAATGAGCATTACCCATCCCACCGAAATTGTCCCCGGCAAATTTTATAGCAATGGCAAACTGGGAAAAACATGGAGTATTCGCCAAGTGGTCGACGCTGCGGATGGTCAAGTGATGCCATCCAGAGATAAAATCATTTACAAAGTGGTAGCGGGATCTCAGTCATATGACACAGGTATATGCCTGAGGGAAGAATTTCGCAGCTGGGCGAGATTTGAAGTCGTTAAAAAAGTGGATAGATGGGTGAAGGCGGGATAGTAATCACCATATAGGAACCCTAAAAAATTACAGACTAAATCCTGGCAACACTTTGGATTTCGACAATCAGACTGGGCAATTCAGCCAAATTGGAAATAACGCCATGGCAATCTTTTGGCTCAGCATAATGACCATTTTTGACCCACACCGCGGCCATGTCCAATTTTACAGCAGGCTCAATATCAGCAGTTGGATTATCGCCAACAAAAACCGCTTCACTGGGCGACACCGACAAATCGTTTAAACAGGCATAAAAAATAGATTCATCTGGCTTTTTACGACCAAATTTTTCGGAAATAAAAATAGATGAAAAAAAGTGTTTGATTCCGCTGGCTTTTATTTTTGCCATCTGATTTTGAGTTCTGCCGTTACTGATAATCCCCAGCTTGTATTGTCCATGCAACAGCTCTAGGGTTTCCGTTACCCCAGAAAAAAGCACAGGTTCTTGACCGTAAGCATGCTTATAATCTTCAAATAGTCGCCCTGCTATTTCCCTATTTGAAACCTCCATAAGACCACAAGCTTTGGTGTAAGCCTGCAGTTTATCGGCGTAACCATTTTCTTGAAGACGCAAACAGATCTGTGCGAAATATTCCGCGCTGCAATGACTGATTTCTGGGAATCGCTGATACTGTTCGATCAAAAAACGACGCATGGTTTCAGCTCGATCCACTAGGGTTTCATCCAAATCAAAAATGATGGCACGAATCATAGGGTCTACAGTTCTTTAATGACATTAACGTTATTTTACTTTGATTATTGTGTCTTTAAGCGCAAGCGATACGTATGCAATAGCGGTTCAGTATAACCATTGGGTTGTTCCTTTCCTTTCAAAATCAAATCTGTTGCCGCCGCAAATGCCACATTGGTTGCCAGATTGGCCGCCATCGGACGGTACATTGAATCCTTAGCATTTTGTTGATCCACAATCATGGCCATTGCTTTTAGAATCGACATGACTTGTGCATCGGTGCAAATGCCGTGATACAACCAATTGCAAATATGCTGACTGGAAATTCGCAAAGTCGCCCGGTCCTCCATCAGAGGGGTGTTATGAATATCAGGCACTTTCGAGCAACCCACACCTTGATCAATCCAACGCACCACATATCCCAAAATGCCTTGCGCATTATTTTCCAGTTCTTGTTGAATTTGCTCCGCGGTTAGCCGGGTATCGCCCAACAAGGGAATGGTCAATATTTTATCGACAAGGTCATCAACATTAGGTTTAAGGGTATTCAATTCGGTTTGCACTTGATTAACATTCACTGTGTGATAATGTAGAGCGTGAAGAGTAGCAGCGGTTGGCGACGGCACCCAAGCCGTATTGGCTCCAGCGCGAGGTTGCGCAATTTTAGCGACCATCATATCCGCCATATTATCCGGCATAGCCCACATGCCTTTGCCAATTTGAGCTTTGCCCTGAAAACCACACGCAAGCCCTACGGCGACATTATTCAACTCGTAGGCTTTAATCCACTCCATAGATTTAATCATGTCTTTGGGTGCGAAAGGTCCGGCTTCCATACTGGTGTGGATTTCATCGCCCGTGCGATCGAGAAAACCGGTATTCACAAATGCCACGCGGGATTGAGCAGCGCGAATACACTCCTTTAAATTAACGGAGGTGCGCCGCTCTTCATCCATAATGCCCACTTTAAGAGTATCGGCGGGTATGTTTAACAGTTGTTCAATGGCGGCGAAAAGATCGTTGGTAAACGCCACCTCTTCTGGTCCGTGCATTTTCGGTTTGACGATGTAGACGCTACCGGTGCGAGAATTTTTAAAACGGCTTTTGCTGCGCAAATCAAACAATGCCGCTAAACTGGTCACCACGCCATCCATAATACCCTCTGGAACTTGCTGGTTGTCCTCATCCAACATGGCCGGTGTCGTCATCAAATGGCCCACATTGCGCACGAACATCAAACTGCGGCCAGGCAAAGTAAAGATTTTACCCGTGGGAGAAATATATTCGCGATCCGCCGCCAGAGTGCGGGTAAACGTGCGATTGTTTTTTACAACCTGCTCGGCTAAATCGCCTTTCATTAATCCCAGCCAATTGCGATACACCAGCACCTTATCCTCGGCATCCACTGCCGCCACCGAATCTTCGCAATCCATAATCGTGGTGAGCGCGCTTTCTAAAACAATGTCTTTAATACCGGCTTTGTCACAGGCTCCGATAACATGCATTTTATCGATTTGTATTTCTACACTTAAGCCGTGGTGATTAAAAAGAATCACTTCCGGTGCTTTGGGGTCACCTCGATAACCGGACCACTGACGGCTGTCAACCAAATGTGTTGTTATGGGTCCCTGCTCCAGCAGCAATTGCTGTTGCTCGATTTTAAAGCCTGTTACATCATGAAAATCGCCCTGCAGCAGGGGGAAATGCTGATTTAAAAATTCCCGTCCCCGTTGCACGACC
The DNA here is from genome assembly GCA_050289365.1 of Cellvibrionaceae bacterium. Taxonomy (GTDB): domain Bacteria; phylum Pseudomonadota; class Gammaproteobacteria; order Pseudomonadales; family Cellvibrionaceae; genus JBNKFP01. The sequence continues at coordinate 4,758 of JBNKFP010000128.1, forward strand.
TTGTCGCCGCGCAGTGGATTGTAATCCACCGTCTTTGTGGCACCGTCCGTTTGTGGGATCACGTCAGTACCGTAAAGCGCATCGTACAAACTCCCCCAACGGGCATTACAGGCATTGAGCGCAAAGCGCGCATTCATCACTGGCACCACCAACTGCGGCCCCGCTTGCAACGCAATTTCGGTATCGACATTTGCTGTGTGAATGAAAAAGTCATCCCCCGGCGCCTGTAGATAACCAATTTCTGTTAAATAGGTTTTATATGCTTGAAAATCAAAAGCTCCCTTATGATTTCTGTGCCACTGATCAAGTTGCGTTTGAAGGTGATCACGTGTTGCCAACAAAGCGCGATTGCGCGGGGCAAATTCCGTCACCAATGCGCCGAACTCACGCCAAAATGTACTGGCCTCTAGACCTAACTCCGCCAGGAGTTCTTGATTAATAAAGTCATAGAGCTGGGGATGCACCTGCAGGTTGGGGACAGACACAAAGGACGGATTTGAAGTCATCGTTTTTTCGCTCATTACTCACCTAAATTTACCAAGGGCCGATTCACCCCGCTGATTATGCAGCATTGGCTTTAGCAACTAATTTTGTTGCCGCTTGATGATGATGCGCTAGCAATCGCTCCATATCGACATTCAGCAAGGCACCATCAGTGACTCTAAACTGGCCTGCGATCATCAAGTGCTGAACTCGCTGGGCGCCACATAATAATAGCGCTGCCAGCGGCTCATGAGCCCCACTGAAGCGCGGCTCATCCAATTTAAAAAAGGCAAGGTCAGCTTGTTTACCCAGAGCAATTTCACCTAGATCCGTCCTACCTAAAACTGCTGCTCCACCTTTTGTAGCCCAATGCCAGGCACGCTGATGGGTGACTTTGGCCGAACCGTAGCGCAAACGCTGTAGCAGCAATGCTTGTCGCGTTTCACCGATCATATTGGAACCATCATTAGAAGCCGAACCATCCACCCCCAACCCCACCGGGCACCCCGCTGCTTCCAAATCTAATGTGCGGCATATGCCCGAGGCCAGAACCATATTCGAACAGGGGCAATGACAAATACCCACACCCGCTTTGCCTAAGCGTTGCACTTCATCATCATTAAAATGGATGCCGTGGGCCAGCCAAGTCTTGTTATTTAACCAACCTACGGACTCCAAATAGTCGACCGTGCGCAGGCCAAATTTTCGCAAACAAAACTCTTCTTCATCGAGGGTTTCAGCCAGATGCGTATGCAACCTTACTCCATATTGATGGGCTAACAATGCACTCTCCCGCATGATTTCCGTCGTCACTGAGAATGGCGAACAGGGCGCAAGGGCAATCTGCACCATGGCGCCTTCACCGCGCTGATGGTATTTTTTGATCAGCCTCTCGCTGTCCGCCAAAATCACCGCTTCGGACTGCACCACGGTTTGTGGCGGCAGCCCACCATCGTCTTTACCCAAACTCATGGAACCACGGGTTAACAGTGTGCGTATGCCCAAGGACTGCGCCGCTTCAACCTGCAAATCTAGAGCTTCCAACGTATTCGCATTGAACACATAGTGGTGATCGGCGGCCATGGTGCAGCCTGAGAGCATCAACTCCGCCAGCGCCAATTGCGAAGACAAGCTGATCATTTCCGGTTCGAGATTCGCCCACACCGGGTACAAACTCTTTAACCAAATAAACAGCTCTTGATTTAACGCGCTGGGCAGGGCACGGGTCAGTGTCTGGTAAAAATGGTGATGGCAATTCACCAGCCCGGGGGTGATCACACAATCACTGACATCTTTAACCGAGTCGATGGGCAATTTCGGCATTTGCCCCGCCGGCACCAACTCCAATATGGTGGAGCCTGCTACCACCAGACCGTTTCCCGCATCTTCGCTGGTCATAACGGCAATAGGATTTTTCAGCCAAAGTGTCTGCATGTAAGGAGCCCCGATTTATTAGAGTTGTGCGGTTAAGGCCTGCCGCCATTTAAAGTCAGGCGGATTAACCCGAATTACCGGGGTTAGCCAAAATTGGCAGACAATGTGCAATAACCTGTCCAAATCGACAGGTTTTGTCAGCGCGATCAGGCCCTAAGCAAAGCCCAAACAATCTGTGATTTAAACTTAATTTTATATTTATCAATATCTTAGGTTCTATTTTCAGGTTGTGCAGCGATGGCAGCACGAGAATTCCGTGGAAATAATCGCCATCGAAGCCGCAGCGGATCAGGCTTTTATCGGTCTATGTTTATGATTTTAAAAATGTTATTGCATAGCTCTAGGTATCTTAAAAAAGTGTCACGACACATTATTCGGCTCTAAATGTCCTATGTTTATTAGAGCTTCACGCGGAGTTTGATTTCACAATGGTCCAATTTTTATTGCATAGCCAGTTAATCGAAGTGGACGATATAGCGCCATGGTCGAGCGTATTAGACTACTTACGCACCAGATTAGCGCTCATTGGAACAAAAGAAGGTTGTGCAGCAGGAGATTGTGGCGCCTGCACTGTGGTCGTTGGCGAACTGCAAGGGGAGCGGGTCCACTACAAAGCCATCAATGCCTGCATCACCCCCATCGCCAGCCTCCACGGCAAACAGTTAGTTACTGTTGAACATCTCCGTCATGGGGAGTTGCACCCAGTGCAGCAAGCCCTGGTGGACTGTCACGGATCGCAGTGCGGTTTTTGCACCCCCGGTATCGTCATGTCGCTGTTTGCCTGGTGGAAGAATCAGTTGGTCGAACCGAGTTTAGCCAGTCGCCACGGAGTGGAAGCGGCCCTGTCGGGTAACCTGTGTCGCTGCACCGGGTATCAACCCATATTTCGCGCTGCGGAAGCCTTACAGGCGGTAACCACAAAAGATCCATTTGACCTACACCAAACCGCCACTATTGCTGCGCTGGAGGCCATACAAAATGGAATTCCCGGTGAACTGCAACACGGCGACAAGCGCTTTTTCATACCCACCAATTTAACCCAGTTACTGGCGTTAAAGCAGACCTACCCTGATGCCCAATGGATCGCCGGCGCAACGGATCTGGGCCTGGACTTCACCCAAAACCTAAAAACCCCCCCTGTGCTCATCTACACAGGTCAGGTCACAGAGAATCTGGTGATAGAAGACAAACCCGCTGAGTTGACCCTCGGTTCCGCCCTGCCTTTCAGCGCCATCGAACCGGTGCTGAATCAGTACTTTCCAGCGTTTGGGCAATTGCTAACGCGCTTGGGTTCACTGCAAATTCGCAATCAAGGTACCTTGGGTGGCAATGTCGCGAACGCCTCCCCCATTGGCGACACTCCGCCCGTTTTACTGGCGCTGGCTGCCGAAGTGGAGCTGGCGAGTCCGAATGCCATTCGTAAAGTGCCCATCGACCAGTTTTTCAGCGGCTACCGTAAAACGCAAATGACTGCAGATGAATGCATCACCTGCTTCATTTTGCCTAAGCTGGCCGAAGGCCAAAGCCTGCAGGTGTACAAGATATCGAAGCGATTCGACGATGATATATCCGCCGTGTGCATGGCAATCTGGTTAGAGCAAAGTAACGGGTTGATTATCAATGCGCGCATTGGTTGCGGGGGCATGGCGGCGACACCTGCCAGAGCGCACCACACCGAGCAAAGCCTGATTGGACAGGTATTTTCGGAGCAGACTTTTATTGCTGCGGGAGCTGCTCTGCGTCAAGATTTCACTCCAATTAATGACGTTCGAGCCAGCAAAGAATACCGCTTGGCGGTCGCCG
>JBNKFP010000129.1:0-8423 GCA_050289365.1 Cellvibrionaceae bacterium
AAGTCCATGACCAAAAGGCAATGAGAATGGGGGCACTGCGGGCCAGTGGATACACCAGCGCCACAGGTGCTAATTGGTAGGCTTTGCGCAGGGACAAAAAATACAAAGAATTGGCGCAAGCGGTGACCATTAGAGCGGCGGCGAGTGTCCCATTCCACTCGGTATAGCGTACCAAGCTGTAAACTCCAAATGGGCCCAATAAGCAAAGGTGTGTCGCAATTCCCCACCATAAAAAATTTGCGCGAGGCGCGACTTGGCGGGCCATCAAATTCCATGTCACATGCATAATCACCGACACCGCAATGAGGCAATAGGGATTATTTGAAAGAGCCATTGCCGGTCAGCGTCATTCCGTCATTGGCGACGATAAAATGGTCGGGTAGCTGATGGGCGTGGTGCTCTAGCCATACATCGAAGTCGTGGCCAATATGGGTGAGCACCGTTTGCTTGGGTTGAATGTGGCGATCGATCAAGCGCACGTCATCCAAATTATTGTGACCGGATTTTTCCGAGCCAGGTGCAAAGCTGCAATCGATAATCATAGTGTCGACAGAGGCTTGCGCCAGCACTTTCGTGGTCGCCGCACCCAGTCCTTTGGTGTCGGTTAAGTAAGCTATGTTTTGCTCCGCACAGGACACAAGGTAACCCAATGTCGGTTTCGAATGTTGCAGGGGGACGGGTGTAATCTGGACGGAACCTATAGAAAAAGACTGAAAGGCGGTTACTTTGTTGAACTGCAATATCCCTGGGTATTTAAAGAGGTCTGCACAGCCCACGGGATCATCAGGACAATAAACGGGGACACGGTGATTGATGCCCCAGCGAAAATGCAATAATCCCTGAACATGGTCTGGATGAAAATGGGTTAACAAAATGGCGTCTAAATAACCTGGTGCAAAACGGTGTTGTAAATCCATTTGCCCGGCATCAATGAGTATGTGTTCGCTCGGTCCCGTAATCAGCGCACTGCACTGCGTGCGTTTTAACGCGGGCGTATGGCGTGCGCGCTCACAGCCGTGACACTGGCAGCCATACAGGGGGAAGCCTGCGGCATTTCCGGTACCCAAAAACTGAAGACTCAACACTGTTCAGATAGACCTTGTAGCATTTTAATGAATTGCTCCCCTGCTTGGGGTAAGCAGTTGTCATTGGCAATGCGCACCAGCTTTGGATGGTGAATGGATTCCGCAAAAGCGTGCGCCCGATTAAGACGAGCGGCGATATCGTCGTGACTTTCTCGTCCTCGTTGCAACAATCGTGTACGCAAAGTTTGATTGTCGGCGGTGACCAATACCGGAATTAATTGCGCGTATTGTTGTGATGCTTGCACTAAATATTCCCTGGAACCGTTTACCACCACATGCAATCCTGACTTTAACCAATGTTCAATTTCTATGCCTACACCGTAATGGGTGCCGTGACTTTGCCAGTGCATGGCAAAACAACCGAATTGCTGTCTATGGTTAAACTCACTTTCGCTGAGCGCGATGTGATTCTCGCCGCCTTTGCTCGCTGGACGGGTAATGTATCTGTGAGCAAATGCAATTCTTGTGAAGGCTTCCATGCCGCTGCGAGCATAGTTTAGCAAGCTGTCTTTGCCAACCCCGGAAGCCCCTATCACATAAAACAAGTTAGTCGTGATCATAGCGGACACGATAAACTTGTTGGCCATGCACCCACACACGCGTTACTTGCGGTAGCGCACCGGGTGTGCCGACGCAGATTAAATCGGCGCGCTTGCCGCATTCAATACTGCCGCGATCGTCGAGACCAGCGGCAGCGGCAGGATTTTTACACACCAATTGCATTGCCTGGGGTAGATTTAACTCGGTGGCTTCAATAACTTTAAATATGGCGACGATCAAAGTCGCCGGCGCGTAATCGGCACACAGGCAATCGGCCAATTGGTGATGAATGGCATCAATTGCTTTCATGGAGCCTGACTGACTTTTACCGCGCATGATATTGGGGGCACCATAGATGGTGTACATACCCTTTTCTTTTGCGGCTCGAGCGGCTTCCAAGGTGATCGGAAATTCAGAAATATTGGCGCCGATGGAACACATGGTGTCGATACGTTCAGGGGAGTCATCATCGTGACTGGCCACAGCGATACCGGCTACATGAGCGAGTTCGGCCAATTCCTGCATGCGTGCAAAAGCCCCGACGGCGGTTTCGATTTTGTGTTCCACCAGGGTATGAACTTCGTCGGCGGTCTTTTTATAATTTCGAATTAAATAATCTCGATAGGCATTGAGATCTTTAAATTGCCCTTGCCCTGGAGTGTGGTCCATCATGGATATCAAATGTATTGCTTCTTCATTCAATAAGGTTTTTAACACGGGCAAGGCATTGGGATCGGTTATTTCGTAGCGACAATGCACGCGATTATCCACCAATCCGTGTGGGCGCCACTGGTGCACCGCGCGGGCAATATCTGCGGCCGTGTCAATATTGCGTACACCCAGTTCGTTGCTGGCAAAGGATAGCGCGTGATAAACCGTCGTGATTCCGGCGGCGGCATTGCGTTTATCTGCTTGCGCACAAGCAAAGTCAAATGGGAACAGAACATTGGGGCGAGGTTCGACTTCCTTTTCCAGTGCGTCACAGTGCAAGTCAATCATGCCGGGCATAAGGTATTGTTGCTGAATATTAATTTCTTTTGCTGCGGATGCTGTGGTGGGACAAATGGCTGCGATCTTGCCATCCTCGATCAGCAGAGATGCATCATCCAGCACGTCATTTTCCATAACCAACTGGGCATGGGTAATATAGGTTTTCATGAATTAAATCCTCTCAAGAGTCGCGGGCTTTTGCACCGGCAGGATTTCCACGACTTCATCGGCGAGTTGCTCGACCAAGTGCGGGTGGTGAAAAATGGCGAGCATCGCAACCCCTTTCGTTTTGAGGTCACGGATGATGTCGCAAACGTGTGTGCTGGTATGCGGATCTAACGCCGCCGTTGGTTCATCCAATAACAATAAGCGCGGTTCGCCTACCATGGCCCTCGCTAGATTGACACGCTGTTTTTCGCCTCCAGAAAAGGTTGTGGGTGATAACCCCCAAAGGTGTTCGGGCAATTGCATGCGGGTCAACATATGATGCGCCTCGGTGAGCGCTTCATGGTGTTCCACGCCCTGGCCAAGGAGAGGTTCACAAACGATATCCTCACAAGAGCGACGGGGTAGGTGGTGGAGAAATTGTGTGGCAAATCGAATTTCATGGCGGCGAAGTGCCAGAATAGAATGTTCGCTGGCCGTACACAGATCCATGATTTCGCCATCTGCAGTACGGTAGAGAATGGCACCGCTGGATGGAAGGTAAGTGCGAAAAATGCCTTTTAGAACACTGGATTTTCCCGCTCCCGTTGGGCCCACCAAAACGGTCATAGATCCACGGTTCACCTGTAAATTCACGTTTATCGACGCCTGAATTTTTTTCTGTTGCTCGTGTAGAAAAAAGTGTTTGCTAAAATGTTCTAGTTTGATGATGGCTAAATTTTTCATGGTGTATCGATCACAATGCAGATGCGACAAGGCGCTGGGTATAGGCGTGTTGAGGGTCTTCCAATACTTGGTCGGTAATGCCGCTCTCGACGATGTGGCCATATTTCATTACGATAGTGCGATCGGCCAATAAACGAATGACACCGAGATCATGAGTGACCACAATCATAGAGGTGTTGGATGTGTGTTTAATTTCCAAAATTAAATCCAAAATGGCGGCTTGTACGGAAACGTCCAAGCCGGTGGTCACTTCATCGAGAAATAACAGTGGTGGATTGGTTGCCAGTGCTTTGGCTATTTGCACACGTTGCTGCATGCCACCGGAAAAATTTTTAGGAAGGTGGTCAATGCGTTCCGCAAGCACTTCGGTTCGCGTTAGTAATTGGGTGGCCCGGGTGCGGATGGTTTGGTAATTTTTTTCACCGCACATCAGTAAACGTTCGGCGATATTTCCACCGGCCGAGATATCAAAATTCAAACCCATGTGGGGGTTTTGGTAGACCATTCCAAAACGTGTATTAGCCAATTGTCGCTGTTGCGCTTTATTGCATTCAAATAGCGAATGCGTCTGTTCTTGATCAAAGTAAACTGCGGTTCCGTCAGTGGGTTGGTGATCGAAGTAGAGGCATTTGACAACGCTGGATTTCCCCGAGCCTGACTCGCCTATTAAGCCCAGTATTTCACCTCGATACAGATCGAAATGGATATCGTAAATGGCAACCACGCTACCGCAATCGGGACATAAATTGGTTTCGAAGCTCGGACCGGTTTGGCTAAAGCAACGCGCACAACCCGGTCCATAGCGTTTACTTAAATGTTGCACTGACAAGATTTTATCCACGCCTTACTCCTGTACCAATTCAGCAGAATGTTGGTTGCACCAATCGGAATCGGAGCAGCGGTATATTTTTTCGCCCGTGGCAGAATCGATGTATTCATCGAGAAAACTGTCACTGTTGGAGCAGCGCGCGCAGCGGCGTCGTGTACCTTGTTCATCGAAAAACGACTCCACTCGAAAAGGCACATCGTCAAAAGCGAGCGGCTCGATTGGGGTGTAAGGTGGCACTGCGTAGATTTTCTTTTCCCGCCCCGCACCAAATAATATTAAGGCGTTTGAATAATCGAGTTTGGGGACATCCCACCGGGGAATTGGGGAAGGGTCGATAACATAATGATCATTGATACGTGTGGGATAACGGTGGGAAATGGTAATTTCCTTAAAGTGCACGATATCTTCATAGAGCTTAACCAGCAGGCGCGAATAGTCCGCTTCGCCATGCAATTGTTTGCGCTTTATTTCGCTGGCTTCGACCACAACCAGTGGATCTGGGTAAGGTACTTGCAGGATCAGCAGTTGATTTTCATTCAAAGGTGTTTCTGGAATGCGGTGACGAGATTGAATCAAATCCGCTTCGGCAGTAACGTGTGTCGTGGAGATCCCGGGGCAAGTTGAAACAATAAAATTCCGCAAATTCACAGCATTAACAGAATCGTCTGTACCTTGATCGATGACTTTTAAGGTTTCTCCTTTGCCGATCAGTGCCAGAGTCAGCTGCAATCCACCCGTGCCAAATCCTCTGCCCATGGGCATTTCACGGCTTGAATAAGGGACTTGGTAACCGGGAATGGCCACGGCTTTTAATACGCTGCGACGTATTTCCTTTTTTGCGTATTCATCTAAGAAACCAAAATGCGCTGAGTGGTTCAAGCTAATGCCTCCAGGGGTCAGGTGCAATTGTTTTGCTTTTGCGTTGCTCGAAGCCGATCCATATCGGACTGGAAGGTCACGTAGTGCGGCATTTTGTAGTGAGTACAAAAACCCATGGAGTCAATGCCGTCGATGTGCATTAAGACAAACTCTGGATCTTCTGATGGATGTTGAGGCGCGCCATTCTGACCGTGCTGCAGTGATCGATCCAGTATGGCCATGCTGATCGCTTTCACTTCGTTGTGACCAAAACAGGCACCGTAACCGAGGGAAAAAACCGGTCGGGTATTTTTCTGAGAATCCGATGAGGGAGCATCGTACATGGCTACAACTTCGCATTCAGTCATTTCAATTTCACCCACTTCCATGGGCATTCCTGTTATAGGGTGAGGCAGGGTAATGGGTAAAAACCCGACGCGAAGTTCGGCAATGGTTGGGTGTATATCGCCATAACCGCGCATATTGGAATAGGCCATGGCCAACAGTGAACCCTGTTCGCCGCGAGTAAGTGTTGCTAATACCGCGGATCGATCGAGCGGAAACGTTAACGGTTGTCGGGTAATGTCGATCGGGTTTTGGCTGTGAGGGCGCGTGCGCTCGTTGATTAAGCCTTCTTGGCGCAGATAATGTAATACTTTAGGAAAGCTTTCGGGAATATCACTATCTTCCATCTCACTAAACCAATCGCGACAAATTTGTCGAAATTGTTCGGGGGATTCATTGAGCAATTCCATCCGCATAAGGCGCATTTGATAGTCGCTGGTGGCGCCGAGCATTTGCCCTCCAGGAATGTCCTTAAAAGCAGACGAAATGCGCCGGGTAATGCGCATGTTGGCGGTATCCAATGCCGCAGTCTCAGTCAGCCGTGGCACCGTAGAGCGATAGGCTCGCAAAATAAAAGCCGCTTCCAGAGTGTCGCCTTGGGCTTGCTTAATCGCCAGTGAGGCCAAGCGTGGATGGTATACGCCACCCTCGGAAATCACGCGGCTGTGCAACAATCGCAACTGATTTTCAATGGTCGTGCGGTCAAGGGGGGTATCGGATTCCGCTTGAGCGGTACGCAAATAATCGCAAACTCGTGAACTGTTTTGGATGGCACGCTCGCCGCCTTTAATTGCTACATAAGCCATCAATGAAATTCCCACAGACTGGTTCTTGGCAGAGCTAACACACCGTTTTCATCAAAAAAAATAAAATCGACACCCAGGGGAAACGCACTCGACCACAACTGGCGCTTTTCAATCCAGGCCGGGTGAACTCCCGTCAATCGGCAAGCGTGTTTTTGCGCTACACCGGGTCCACTGATATAGCCTTGCACATTGCCCTGGTTGAGGGAGTCAACCTGCAAGAGAACCGTTGCGGATAAATGAGGGTCTTCCAAGGTTCCCTGTCTGGGGCAAAATTGCGGCGCAACGCTGGCCAAACAGATTATGTAGTCGGCATCGTCTGGTGTGGCGCTCTGGGCTTGAGAAAAATTGCGCGCATTTTGCGAGAGGAGTTGATGTGGGTCTGCCAGGCTGATGCTGTTATCCAAAAGAGGAGCCAATATGGCTTCGGCTATGCTGCAATCCTTGTCGTAGTGGTCAATGGGCTGAATGGATCCCGGTCGCGACATGGCTTCCAATAGGCATCTAAAATTCTGTTGCAGACTGTCTGCTTGCCAAGCCAGGGGTGTCTCAAGCATTGTTTTCTCCTGCGTCTTCCAAAAGTGAAAAATCGACTCGCGTACGCTGCAAAATGTGTTTTCTATTTTTCTGGGTTTGCTGTATTTTCTGATCGCCAAGTTCAATTAACTTGGCAACGTCTTGCCAGCCGGTTAATTGATTGGCCATGATGCAATCACAAATGGCCATTGCTTCGGCGCGATTTAAATCGTCATCCATGACCAGCGCAGCACCTTCATATTCCAAGCCATCGTCCACAGTAATGATCATCACGACTGAGGCTAACGGAAATTCGCCTAAATAAAATTCCAGAGCTTGCGTGCTTTCACACATTTTTAGAAGTGCTAAGCCAGCTTGCGGCAGCGATTTTGGTCGATATTGCCATGCTTCCGGCAATGAGCTTAAAATGGCTTCAAAGGTGTTGCTTGGCAATTGATTTAAGGCGGCTATCCATTGCTCTCGGGGAAGGTTCAGCATTTTTTGGGTTACCGGATTCATAGTGGTTAAATGATCATGTTATAGGGCTTTATTGCGCAGTTTTTGTGAAAAAAATTCCAGCAAAATAACCGTCACGAAAACAATTAATAAAATGGTGGCAACATGGCTGTAATCGAACAGATCCCAACGGCCTTTTAATTCCATGCCGATACCTCCGGCGCCCACAATACCGAGAACGGTGGCGGTGCGAAAATTACGCTCGAAAATGTATTGCACAAACGCAATCCAAGCCGGTAATACATGGGGAATGACCGCAAAACGCAGTACCTTTAAAGCGTTGGCACCGGTCGCCCGTAGGGCCATTTGCGGGCCGTATGGAGTATTTTCAATTTCATCGGCAAAGAACTTTCCCAATACTCCACTGGTGTGAATCGCCAGCGCATAAACGCCTGCAATGGGACCAAAGCCGTACATTAATACCAAGAATAGCGCCAGGATCAGTTCCGGCATGGCGCGATGGAAACTTAGCCAAGTGCGCGCAATTAAATAGGTAGCTTTATTGGGCGAATAGTTGCTGCTGGCCAGTATTCCCATTGGCAGGGATATCATTACCGAAACAAAGGTACCCCAAAATCCGATTTCAAGTGTTTCCCACATTTTCCACAATACTTTGATTAAGTAACCGATGGGTTCCACCAGGAATTCGGTTTTTTCTGATTTCCAAGAATTCGTAATCGCGTCGTATTGGGGGTTGTCTGTCTTTTCGATATAAGCAAGCCAGGGTAAATTTTGCGGATCAAAATCATCCAAACGATTGGTGGCGGTACGCTGAGAAATCTGCAGCGGGAACGCCTGGCCGACAAAGCGTATTGTGCCGTCGAGAACTTGAGATTCGCCTATGCCAAAGACCGAGGCAAATGCTTTGCTGGTTTCCCAAAAGCCTTTGTCCATACGGGTATTGTGAGCGGACCAGGACAGCAGGATAATGGCGACCAGAGCGACGAAAATATTTTTGCCGGTGACGGTTCGGTGCAGCTGCCAATCCTGCCAGGCTGTCTGTGTAAGATTGTTTGTCACGCTGCATCCATCTCCAATTCTGGTTCTCGC
>JBNKFP010000130.1:0-8359 GCA_050289365.1 Cellvibrionaceae bacterium
CAAGGTCCATACTGCGTGCATATGATCGGGTAAAACCACCCACGCATCAATACGAAATGGCTTTTGTAATTTGACCTTGGTCACCGCTCGACGTAAATCGTCGATGTTATCAACCAATAAAGATTCACTTCGATCCTGTAGATTCACGGTAAAAAAATAACTGCCACCGCAAACTAAATTACGCCGATACCGGGACATATCAACCTCCTTGTAGAATGAATTAATCGCTTGTAGTCCAGAGAATATTAAATCTGGTCGACGCGAATAATGCAATATACAAATCGTGCGGGAGGTGTAATACCCAAATGGATGTATTGGTCATTCGTGGTCGTGTAACCCCGGCATGGATGCGGAGGATAGGGTAATACGTAGGCCGTGTAACCCCGACAAGGACGTCGGAGAATAGGCAATGCGTAGGCCGTGTAAGCCGATAGGCGCCTCACGGCGTAACAATGTCAAAATTCACAACAGCTTTCAAATAGCGCATATCATCAAAATGACCAATTTTTTTGCAGGTTCTCGTCATCTGGTTGCGTTATATATTCTTATTTAGCTTCGCATCGGGATTTTAAAACTGAAACGTGTGGGCTTATTCTTATTGAGCTTGGTTCCGAGATTTTGATTTCGGAACGCGTGGGAGGCGCCTGTCGGCTTACCCACCCTACTCGCTTGGTAATTCCTTGCCGTGTCATGGAAGTCGGAGGATAGAGCAATGCAGGAGCAATTGCCGAGTCGATAGGCGCCCCACGGCGTAACCATGTCAAAATCATCAACAACCGTCATTAAAAAGCGACGACCCCAAAATAAACAAACTCACGACGAAAACCGTTGTTCGTACCAAATCCCCCCTTAAAAAAGACCTCAAAACTGCAGCGCTTGCGCCTGACCGGTATAGAGCACTTGTTTGATCTTTTCCGATTTCTCCTCACCACCTATCACTCTTACGTTTAAAATCCGATTTTGCACCAACGCGGGATAATGGCCCTGGCGCTGACCAATGTGTAAAATACGAGTCGTATCGTTCCATACCAGATCAAACGTAGCGTACTCGCCCTGTTCGTAGTTGTAGGTTTCATTATCGTCTTCATAAATCGTGAACTTGCCATCAGCCCCCGTGTATATCAGCACGTCATACGGGGCGGCAGGTTTTTCTGTAGCGTATTGCATCTCTGGCCCCATAGGAACGATGGAACCGGCGCGGACGTAAAGTGGAATCCGATCCAGCGGAGTATTTTGGATAATTTCACGGCCGCCAGAGAAACGTTTGCCGCTATTAAAATCGTACCAATCACTGCCCTGAGGCAACCAAGTAGTCACACTGTTATCGGTTTGCGGCTTGGCCTTGGCGATAGCGGCAATATCACTGGGCGTGCGCCAGGAAAGACGTAATTTACGCCCGCCCCCGGCTTGAAAAAATTCCACCACAATGGGTAGGCGCTCACCGGCTGTTAACAGCGTTTTCGTACCGCGGTAACGGGGTGCAGATTGTGACCACTCCTCCACCAGAGTTTCACCATTCAGAATTAAACGAAAACCGTCATCACCTTCTATCCCAATTTCGTATTCGCCGCTCTCGGGAGCGATCAACGTGCCCTGCCAACGTGCGGAAAAATTCGCCGTGCTTGTCAGTCCAGCGGGCATTTCCGCTAAAGGAGGGCCGGGCCAGTCATGGTCTAACACGAGATCAATCACGCGACCTTTTGCTGAATTAAATTCAATGCCTTCAAAATATTGCCCCGCCAAACCGGGCTGATCATCCGGCGTGCGCAAATATTGCTGATCAATAGTTACGGGCTCCGGCTTGGGCACACGGTACATGGGCCTAGTAACCGGGTGCACTAAAAACGCCGGGCCGAACATAAATGCATCATCGATATTGCGTGCGCGCTGATCATCCGGAAAGTCCATCATCAGTGGCCGCATTAAAGTAGAACGCTCATTGGTAACTTGCCAACTCTGGCTGTAGATATAGGGAAGGAGACGGTAGCGAAGATTGACGGAAGCCAATAGGGAACGATAAACCTGAGGATCCAAAGATTTGAAAATATAGGGTTCGCGCTCAATGCTGGTACCGTGTACACGCATGATGGGATTGAATACACCGAATTGAAACCAACGGGCGAACAGCTCCCGGTACTCGGGATTTTGTTCACCGCCGGGGAAATCAGTAACGAAAAAACCACCAATATCCTGAGTCCAGTAGGGATTGCCGGTGATGGTCACGCTCAAACCACCACTGATTTGCTCACGCAAGGTTTTCCAAGTTCCAAAAATATCGCCGGACCAGGATGCCGCCCCAGTGCGCTGGGCACCGGCCCAACCGGAACGAGTCAGGGTGAACACGCGTTTGTTGTCGGTGGCGCGCTGGCCTTGATAGGTGCCTGCGGTGGTCATCAGCGAGTAGGCATTGAGGTAGCGCGAGAAATCTCCCATGGCGTTATTGCCCAAAGCTTTGATATCCCGTGCCACTTCATAAGGATCCCAGCAGGCGGTGCCCACTTCCACTTCGGTGCCATCCATCCACAGCGCGTCTACGCCTTTGTCCAACAATCCCGATTTAATGTGTTTGAAATAGATTGCGCGACCCTGCTCACTAAACGCATCGTAAATGCGCGCCTTTTTGGAAATCCAATGCAGCGGCTCAAAGCGCAGCCCCTGCTGGTCTAATTCCTTGGCCAGAGCCGTATCATTGCCCACTGAGGGCCAGATGGAGACCATCAACTTGAGATGCATATTGTGCAGAGTATCGGTCATGGCTTGGGGTTGTGGGAAACGCTCTTGATCCCAGATCATTCCACTCCAACTGCCATCCGTATCGCTGCCCCAATATTGCCAATCCTGCACGATGTAATCGAGAGGAAAGCCTTCATCGCGAAAGGTTTTGGCGACTTCCAGCAACCGCGCTTGGCTGGGGTAGCGCTCTTTGCTCATAAACAAGCCGAACGCCTGCTTGGGATACATAGGCGCATCTCCGGTGAGACCGCGATAAGCGCCAACCACATCATCCACCGATTTGCCGGCCATAAAATAGTAATCCACACCGCCGGGTGCGCTCTCGGCCCAGAGGCTGGCCCCTTCATCCGAATCACTGAAACGCATGACCGAGTGGGTGTCCCACAGAATGCCGTAACGCTCACTGGAAACCATCACCGGTATGACGATGCCGACGTTGGTTTGAACCAACAGAATATTTTGCCCGCGGCGATTAAGTTTGCCTTCATTGACAAAGCCAAAGCCGTAGATGGCTTCGTCGGGTTTAAGGTGAAACCGATTTTGCACTTCGTAGGTTGGTGCGCCAGCGATCTCAACAGGCTTGATCGTCTGCGGCTGTTCCCGTGACTCTTCGGTGTATACCCGACCATCGGCATCAGAGAAGATGAGCGCGCCAGTGGTTTTATCGACCCGAATCCGCAAACGTTCGGCGACCAGTGTCAATTCTGCGGTGGATTCATCGATGCGAAAAGGCACGGAATCCGGCTTGTCGGTTACCACTATGCTGGGATGATGCCAGTGATTGCTGCCGAGGTGCGAATTCACCCGCACCGTCTGCGGGCCGTAAAAAATGAGCGTTTTTGTGGTGGAGCCCAATTGAAACTGCAGGCCATTGAGCAAGCGCTTGTAAGTGAAAGACGGTCCCTTAGCCGCAACCACGTTTACGGTGTGTCCATTCGCATCCAGCGCTGTTGGTAACAGCTTTGCAATTGGCTGTATACCGCAGCCACACATGACGACAACCAGTATTGCCGCGCCCACTCTCAATTTCATCATCATCCACAATCCCCTTGGTCTGGTTGTCGGCGGCATGGACAAATAGGTCTGCTTGCCGAAATTTCAAAGGCCGCCATCTTAACCCAGACTGTATTCGTATGACCATTAAGCCGATATGTACCTTTTCAATAGCTCCATTTCGACTCTATAAATTTGAACCAATGGGAATTTTTAATCGGATCGAGTCGAACCTTTCCCAATGATGTTTGAAACATTTACGCTCGCCCTCCACCCATCCCAATGGCTTAACGTGAACGCTGCTGGCCAGCTATAGCGAAATAATCTAAAAAGTAAACTGCGGAAATCATGATGAAATCAGTGTTATTAATCCTTATATTCACTTCAGTAAAGTCACCGCAATGTTGGATAAAGGCCAGGATGTTAATGAGAAATTTGGAGATTTTAAGTCCTCTGCCATTCCTTTTTGTGCGGGATCCACTTCCCGCACAAAAAGGAATGGCAACTGCTGCTAAAACGAGGGGCAGATGTGAATGTGCTCGACGCCTACAAATCCAGCGCGTTAATTCAGGCGGTGCAGCTCTCAAGTCCTGATGTTGTGCGATTGCTTATTGAACACGGAGCCAATCTCAATCATATGGATACCGACAGTAACTTTCCTCTGATCGCTGCGGTCTATCGCAGCAAAAAATATCGAAATATTAATATTACTTTTGGATAAAGGCGCAAACATTCATCAAACCAGTAAAAATACTGGCGACAAAACCGTATTGATCACCGCAGTCAGTTTAAAAAAGACTGATCAGGTGAAATTGTTATTGGAAAGAGGTGCGGACAAGTCTCATAAAAGTGGAATGGGCTATGCTTTATCTATCGCCAAATAACTGGGAAATACAGATATCCTTTCTCTATTGGAATCTGCGAAATAAAATAACAATTCACCTTCAGCGTGGGCTCCTATCGCAAAGCAAGGAGCCGACTTCAAAAACAAAATTTTCGCGCAAAGGTTGAGTTGTGATGAATAGACCTTCGCCTAATCGAAACCCAAGCAGCAGTTGAAACGCTTTTCAATCGCCAACGATACAACGCCATAAGGGACGAGGCTAGACGAACAAAAACCTCTTTGCTAAAGACCCCAGAGTCAACAAAATAGCGTTGACCTAATAAAGCTACGCTGTGATTAAACGGTATGCCGACAACTTGCAACTAGCAAACCCCAGTTTATGGCGGTCGCGGTGAAAAACTGCAATGGAGTGAGAATTTATTTGGGCATGTCCTTTGGCTTCCACGAATTTACGACCAGCAATTTAAAGCGTATGACCGACCAAGAATGGGCCGCACATCTGATTAACGGACCCACTCCTGCAAAAATACCTTGGTTGGCACCGGTTCAAGCACCTTAGATGATCAATTTGGGCGGCGGCTTTGGTTGAAACCCATTCTACAGCCAACCCCATTGATCAAATTGATTATTATACGACTAGGTTGCCGTTAATGTTCGACAAGGATGTCGGAAGCTAGATCAAGAAATAAGCCAGTAAGCGCCACGGCTTCCCATTGCCAAAATGCACACCAACGCCCATTCAAAATCTCCCACCGGAATCATCACACTCTGGTGCGAATGGTCATCGACAAGTAGGTGGTGTTTGTGTTTTTACTATTGCGTGATCCGCTGCCTGCCGCTGCGTGATAATCAGCACAATTGCGTGAATATACGTAAATTTACGTATATTCAGCCGCGTACTTTACCGCTAGTGTACTCCATCAGATTTGCTTGAACGAGAAAGCCTAAAGGAATTGATGCTGAGCGATTTGTCTCGCAGCAGTTACGCTATGCTATCGAAAAAACCAAGAATGGACTGTACACGTGGTAGATTATGTCATTCTAAACAAGGGCGCTTACTATTTCTTACTGGTAAGAGCCGTGGTATTGGCCATAGAAACTCTTTATCTACTTTTTAAAAAACGCACAGACAGTGATGTTTTAACCAACTACACCTGCGGCATCATCGTCTACTTTTGTTTAAAACTTTTGCAAAATGGAGCGGCTTACGCACTCATACTGTGGTTCGCCGATTTTGCACCGTGGCAGCTCGAAAATTCTTGGTGGGTACTGATCCTTTCCATTTTTGCCGCAGACCTCAGTTTCTATATTTATCATCGCACGGCTCACCGCATTCGGTTGTTTTGGGCTGACCACTCCGTACATCACAGTTCAAAGGAATATGACTTCACCACCAATTTGCGCAACTCGTTTATCAGCGCCACCTACAGTTGGTGGCCCGTCTTGCCTATGCTGTTACTGGGTATGCCACCAGGCATGATGATGTGGAGCCGAACACTGGTTAACGACTACACTTTTTTTCTGCACACGAACTATGTTTACAAATTGGGTTGGCTTGAACACATTTTCGTCACCCCATCCCACCATCGGGTCCATCATTCAACCAATCCACAATATATACATAAGAAGTTCGCTTTCATGTTTATTTTTTGGGACAAACTGTTCGGCACGTTTGCGGAGGAAAAGGAGCCCTGTGAATTTGGGGTACGGAACCCACCACCAACGAAAAATCCGTTTACCGCAATGTTTTACGAATGGCGCTGCATGCTCACCGACGTCTATCGCGCACCAGGATGGCAAAACAAACTTCGTGTATTTGGGCGGATGTGATGTTTTCAGGGTTTGAGTATTGATACGCGTGGAGTGTTTTTCTTGGGCTTTGTTTCGGGGGTTGAGCATGGTTTCGCGGGGGTTATTTTTCTCGAGCTTTGTTTCGGGATTGAGCATGGTTACGCGTGGGAGGCGCCTGTCGGCTCGGCAACTGCTCCTGCGTTGCTCTACTCTCCGACATCCTTGTCGGAATTACCCACCCTACGTCCGGTCGATGCATAAACCACGTGTAGGCCGTGTGAGCCGATAGGCGACTCACGGCGTCACATTGCCAAAATCTATCTCAAAATCAATTAAAAATAACTGACCATAATTTTTAAAAAAATTCATCGATTTTCGATATTAATTCGTTTGGGTTATTTTTCTTGAGCTTTGTTTCGGGGTTTGAACATGGTTACGCGTGGGAGGCGCTGGCGCTTACCCACCCTACGGTCCCGATGTATAAAATGCGTAGGTTGTGTAACCCCGACATCCTTGTCGGGGTTACTTACCCTACACGTTCGATTGATTTACAACCGAGCGTCGAAAAAAACAAAGGGTAAAAGAACAAAGCGCAAAGGCCCAAACTCGCACTGTAAGCTGGGCAGAGTTAACAGACCCGAAATACGCTTTCATTCGAGAGTCCTAGCCAAACGAAATCCCCAGTTGCAGGTCCACTTGGTCAAATTTTTTGATTTCAATAGCATACGTGTTTAAGGCAATGGTAAGGGATTCCATCATAATTAACTCCCTTCAAATGCCTTATAGAATTGGCTTGCTAACGAATTCAGTTAAGAGAATACATTGTCGCTTTAGACGTAAAGCCAATACTGCCCCATCTATGCACATGTGGAGTCCCAGCCAGTGAGTAGGAAAATCCTATCCTGTGTATTCTTTTCAATGATCTTTTTAGTAAGTGTGCTACAAGCAGTATGCGTTTAGATTGTTGCAATAAACACTTTGATCCGTATCGAGCTCGGTGGATCCTGTGGCAGGATAGAGTGATTTGTTGGAGGGCGACAATGCTTCACCCTAAGGTTTTTAGTTTCCCTAGTTGCCAGACTCAGTGAGTGTGTGTACTTTAGGGTACGGTTGGTGAGACTACGGCAGAAATTCGACTCTCTCAGAATCGTGTTGTTACCTAAGTTAGACGAAATCTATTTCGCAGAAGATTGAAAAAACTGCTGGCTAGAACTTAACTTTGGCCGGATTGATATGACATATATTGCTTTTTTTGATCACGGTATTGTTGAGATAATTTAATGTGAGCTTCAACGCGCGCGAGCAATTCGTCACGATTCACCGGTTTGGACAAAAAGTCGTTCCCATCAATTTGAAAACATTCCACCATGTCATCCATTTTGGATTTGGCGCTTACAAATACAATCGGCAATTCTTGAGCAGAAAATTTCTCTCTGATGATCTTACAGGCATCAGTACCGGATAACTTCGGCATCATAATATCCAATAGAATCAAATCACAATCAAAGCCCTGTGCGAATGCCTCCACCAATTCCTGCCCATTGTTTGCTTCATGTACGACAAAGTCATGTTTTAATAAAATTTCCCGCAATACCATTCTGTTGATGGATTCATCATCCACAATCAATACCTGATTATGATGCTTACGCTTATCATAATGAGGGGGATAAAAAATCGGTAATTCCATGTGAACACCATCTTCACCAGGAGGATCCGTCTCGTCAGATAAAGAAGACCTGTGCTGCGACCCACTCTGATCCAACTCGATTTTTGGGTTTACGAAAGGCTTAATCGGGCTTTGTTCAAGTTGTTGCTCTGTCGCCACGGGCAATGATACAGTGAAGGTCGACCCTTTCCCAAGCCTCGACAACACGGACAATTTCCCCCCCTGTCGATCCACAAAATATTTCGTCATCGCCAAACTCAACCCAGTACCATTTTTGCTGTGAACGCCAGATTCCGCCAGTTGCGTAAAGGAAGAATAAAGCTGGGAGAGAT
>JBNKFP010000131.1:0-8356 GCA_050289365.1 Cellvibrionaceae bacterium
ACTTGCCATACAGGTAGCTGAGGCGTTTCACACTTATGCCAGCTTCGATAAAAATATTCGGGTATTGCCGATTTATGGCGGGCAATCCTACGAAAACCAAATTCGTCAGCTAAAACGTGGCGTACAAGTTGTGGTGGGCACCCCTGGCCGAGTGATCGACCATATTAAGAAAGGCACACTAAAACTGAATGAATTAAAGTTTTTAGTGCTTGATGAAGCAGATGAAATGCTGCGCATGGGCTTTATTGATGATGTTGAGTGGATTCTGGGTCAAACTCCACCAGATCGCCAAATAGCTTTGTTTTCCGCGACCATGCCCAAGGTTATTGAGAAGGTCGCCAATACCTATTTGCGCAATCCCGTTCCTGTCAAAATTGAAGTACGTAGCACCAGCGCCAAGACCATTCGTCAACGTTATTGGCCGGTGAGCGGCATTCATAAGTTAGATGCTTTGACGCGTATTCTGGAAGCGGAAACGTTTGATGCCATGATCGTTTTTGTGCGCACCAAAACCACAACCGTGGAATTGGCCGAGAAATTGGAAGCGCGTGGTTTTAGCAGCGCGGCTTTGAATGGTGACATTTCTCAGGTGCTGCGTGAACGCACCGTCGACCGTCTGAAAAAAGGCCAGATTGATATTCTGGTCGCTACCGATGTGGCCGCTCGTGGTTTGGATGTGGATCGCATCAGTCATGTGCTGAACTACGATATTCCCTACGATACTGAAGCTTATGTCCACCGTATCGGCCGCACCGGTCGAGCGGGTCGTTCTGGCGAGGCTATTTTGTTTGTTGCAAAACGTGAGATTCGTATGTTGCGTAGCATTGAAAAAGCGACAGGCCAAAATATCGAACCCATGGTGATGCCCAGTGCTACGGACATTAATGAGCAACGGGTTAATAAATTTAAGCAGAAAATCGTGAGCCAATTAGAGGACAGCGATCTGAGTTTTTATCGCGATATGGTTTTGGATATTCAACAGAACCACAATGAAGAATTATTGGACATCGCTGCAGCGCTTGCCAAATTGGTACAGGGTGATCAACCTCTGTTACTGGATGAAAAAGCCGCTCCTGTGAGGATCGAAAAATTCGATAGTGACAGGGGAGAATCTGGTCGATCCAGCCGCAAAGAGCGAGGACCCAAAAACCGGGACAGTATTGATGTTGATTTGGAAACCTATCGCATCGAGGTCGGCCGTAACGATGGCGTCAAACCCGGTGACATCGTTGGTGCGATTGCCAATGAAGCGGGTATTGATAGCCAATTTATCGGCCATATAAAAATTCATGATGAATTTTGCACAGTGGATTTGCCGACTGGTATGCCAGCAGAGTTACAGCGCGTGCTGCAGAAAACCCGAATTTGCCAAAAGCCGCTGAATCTAACTATATATAAGGATTCCAGCGGATCTGATAGAGCGAAATACGGATCAAAATCGCGAGCGAAAACCGAGCAATCTGAGTTCAACGATAGGCCCGCCAAATCGCCAAAAAGAACCTACGGTGGTGAAAGCAAGAAGGAATTTGATAAGTCTTTCGAAAAGAAATCCGAGCGCAGAGCACCTAAGAGTACTGAAGCCAATTCGGATAAACGCTTTGAGAAAAAGCGGGTCAGCGGAGATGGGGCAGAGGGTTTTGATAAGAAAAAAAGTGGTCCGCCCAGTAAAAGTGGATTTGCCAAGAAAAAGTCTACGTCTGGGAGCAAAAGTAGCTTTGCAAAGAAGACTGCGGGCGGCGACGCTAAGTTGGCTAAGTCAAAAAGCAAGCCACGTCGGGACGCTAGCAAAAGTAAACCCTAGTTAAACTGAGTTCTGTCAATCAAAAAAAACCGCCTAATGAGGCGGTTTTTTTTGAACTTAGTTTGAATTTAATTACAGCCAATTGGTTGCGTGGACACCACAACATCATCGATCCACATATTGTTGGCGCGGCCACTAAAACTGTGCCAGCCGAAGAATGCGTAACCTAGAAGGCCATCCATCCAGTTGGCGCCAACAGGTGCATGCCAATTGCTTGCATCGGTTACGGCGTTCACTTCCTGACCGTTTACGTTCATATAAAGTTGGTCATAGCTTGGCGTTTTATCGAATTCAGCTTCCACGCAGAACCACTGATTGGCTGGCGTGGTCGGGCCTGTGCCCCATTCTTCATACTTGGGAGAAATGGCGTCGCTGATGCCTGGCAAGTTGTAGCCCAAATGCCCCTTGCCTTGGCCAATACGGATTTCATTGTCTGCAGTGAATGGACGATTAGGGTCTGACTCTACGCGTTTGGTACCCATAATGTGTTCGTGGTTATCGCTACTCATGTTGCCCATAGAGACACTCATATAAAACCAAGCGCGAATGTACAGTTGGTCAATATTTCCTGGCAATTTTTTAACGATTTGTTGTGGCCCGTTCGAATCACCTTTGACGTGTAGGGATTTGCTACCCGAGTGGGCGCGACTTGAGTCAACCGACAGATATTGAGCGGCGTTGCTTTGATTGGGCACATAACCGGTGAAGGTTTCCCACCCGCTTGGCAATTGACCATTGGTGCCGGATTCAAAATTTTCGCTGAAGATAACACCTGCACCAGTATTGCCGGAAGAGGAGCTGCTGCTCATCGCGACGGATGAGCTCGTAGTGGGCGCAACCGAGGATTGGCTTGAATGGCTGATGGCAGCAGACGATGATTCGCTGGAAACACCTTCAGAACTGGTATTTCCTGGCGTGGGAGCGGGAACACAGGCTGCTAAGGTGGTAGCGGCCGCGATTAAACAAAGATTACGGATCATTTTGGTTGGCTCTCGATCAAGTTATACAATTTTTATGTTTGAGACCTAGTGCGTTACTGCTGATACAGGCTAATGGTCAATTTTACGCGTTAGAATCGCATTAAAATGTTGTTCGCGCGTGCGTACAGATCACAAATTAAAATATTTCTGTATACCGCTTTAATGATTCGCGCCGACAATGCACTGAGAATTTGACTCAGTTTGGGTAATTAGCGGTAATATGCGCAGCTTTCGATGAGGTGGTTGTTTTTCATGAATTCGCATTTAAGTCCAGAATATCTGCAGCGTTTTGCTGGAGTGGGACGATTGTATGGTCAACAGGCGCTGGCTCGCTTGGCCGATGCCCATTTTGTGGTGGTCGGGCTCGGTGGCGTTGGGACTTGGGCGGCGGAGGCCTTAGTCCGCAGCGGCATTGGCCAAATCTCCCTAATCGAAATGGACGATGTTTGTGTCACCAATACCAACCGTCAAAGCCACGCCCTGGCTTCAACCGTCGGTCGCCCAAAGCTGACGGTGATTGCTGAACGCTTGCGCGATATTAATCCGCAGATTCAGCTGTCACTGGTAGACGACTTTTTGTCTTTGGAAAACATGCGCGATCTCATTGATCAACGCTTTGATGTGGTGCTCGATGCAATGGATGCGGTACATGTTAAATCCGGTTTGGCAGCCTATTGCAGTGCCATCAAGGTGCGTTTGGTGACGGTGGGGTCATCCGGTGGAAAAAGCGATGCCACCAAGGTGACCGTTGGTGATTTAGCCCACACCGAAGGGGATCCCATGTTGGCGAAATTGCGCCAACAGTTATTCCGCTTGTATAAATTTTCCCGAGACCACAAGCGCAAGTTTCGCATTGATGCGGTTTATTCGCCAGAGCAGATGGTTTACCCCAAGCCCGATGGTTCTGTGTGCACCGACAAACAAGTGCTACAGGATGGGGTTAAGTTGGATTGCACTGGCGGTTTTGGCTCTTGTGTGATGGTGACTGGAACCTTTGGTTTTGTGGCCGCGCAGCAGGCCATTAAACGTTATTTGGGTAAAACATAGCCCCTGCTTAATTTGGCTTAATCGGTAGGTGGATACGTGCCTGCAAGCCCCCCTCAGGGTGGTTGCTGAATTCTAAAGTGCCCTGGTTAGCCTCGATTGCCCGTTGAGCGATGGATAAACCCAGGCCAAAGCCGCTGCCATGCATTTCCTGCCCCGCCCGATAAAAGGGTTCCATTAACTTAGGTAAATCCTGTTCCGCAACCCCAGGCCCATGGTCACGTATCAGCAAAGTCACTTGGCTATGCTCACATTCTAGAAAAATGTCGATCGTGCAATCTGCAGGTGTGTGTTGGCAGGCATTGCGGCAGATATTTTCAATGGCTTGGGCTAACAACTCCGCTCGGCCAAAGAGGGTGATCGGCGTGTCTGGCAGTTGGAGATGGACCGCCCGTTGAGGGTTTTCGTAGCGAATATTGTCGACCAATTGCTGCACTAGGGTGGATAAGTCAACCTGTGCTGGGCAGGACGCCTGCTCCAGTCGAGAATAATTCAAAATTCGCTGGATCAATTGATCGATACGTTCGCACTCCGCGTGTATGCGTCGAATATGGGCGTTGCCGGCCGTGTCTTTCTGTTGAATTAATTCTGCGGCAACCTGCAAGCGCGCGAGCGGCGCGCGCAGTTCATGGGATACATCATGGAGCAATTGCTTTTGCGAGATTAATGTATGGCTCACCTTGCTCATCATATGATCAAAGTCTCGAGCCAGTTGACCAAATTCATCTCTGCGGCGCAATAAACTGGGGCTGAGGTCAGCGTCTTGGCCCAGGGCAAACAGTCGACTGCTCATCCCCAGTTGCTTTAATGGACGCGTGACGCTCCAGCTCAGCAGCAAACTGATTGCGGCGGATACCAACAGCATAATGATCAGATGCAAACGATGGATGCGAAATAAAATATCCAGCAGCATTTTGGGTAAACGTGGCGCGCTGGTGCGCACTTCCACTTGGCGGCCGTCGGCCAAGGTCAAATCGAAAGTCGCGTCTGGTTGAATGCCAGGGGCATGATCGTCATAGGCAAAAATAAGCTCGCCGTGTTCATACACGTGAATCAGTTTCACTTGATTGTGTGGTCCGCGAAATAGCCGCCGCATAAGTTTACGAGTTTTATGATTCGATTCTTCATGGTCAGAACCTTCATAGGTTAGTCCTCCCTTGTGGTCTTGAGCTGCGAGCAAGTGTTCAACCGCCACAGAAATGCCACGTTGATAATCATCGCGCAGCCGCTGGGATTCTGTGTGATGCAACAACACATAGGTTGTGGCAATCATGATGACTAAGTTGGCCAGCCAAAAAGCACCAAAAAATTTCCAAAAAATACGTCCGAAAAAGGGCTGCTGAGGGGAGTCTGAAGGTTTGGACATTGAACTCTGTGACATGGGGTTAACTTCGCTGTGCTGTTTGCTCATCAATGAGCAATTGGTAGCCCACGTTGCGTACCGATTGAATGCTCAATTGCAATTGCGGTAAATCTGCCAGCTTTTGTCGAATACGGCTGATGTGCACATCCATGCTGCGGTCGTATGGGCTGAGTTTGCGGTGCAGAATCTGTTCGGTTAAATCTTCTTTGCTGAGCGGTGTTCCCAGATTTTGACCGAGCAAAAACAGGGTGCGAAACTCGGTGGAAGTTAAGTTGATGGTTTGCCCTAGAGCGGTGGCTTTTAGGCGACTTTCATCGAGTGTGAGTTCCCCTATTTGCAATATCGGATTCGCAATGATCGGGGCTTGGTGTGTCGTGCGCCGCAACACAGCACGAATGCGCGCACTCAATTCTCGTGGGTTACAAGGTTTACCCATGTAGTCGTCCGCGCCGAGTTCCAGACCGATAATTCGGTCGATATCATCTCCGCGACCGGTGAGCATCAAAATAGGAATGGAGGAGGATTGGCGCAATTGCTTAAGTAATTCTAAGCCAGACTGCCCAGGCATCATAATGTCCAATACTATGGCGGCGATATCGGGGTTATCCCTTAAACAGAGCAGTGCTTCAACACCATTGCTCGCGCAGTGGACTATAAAACCATCACCCTCCAGGTATTCCTGCAGTAAGTTCAGCAGTTCAGTGTCGTCATCGACCAGCAATAATCGGGGTAGAGTATTGTTCATGATTAGAGTTTCGCTTAAATTCCCGTGCTCATGGTTTGGCTTTACATAACTTTACACGGCTTAACCCAACTTTGCAGAATTCCATCGCATACTGAATACTCATTCAATTGAACCAAGGAAATGTTATGAAACGTATCATTCTTGCTGCATTGGCAGCGTCTGTTTTAGGTGCAGCTGCATATGTCCATGCCGGTGACGGTGCGCAATGCAACCATAAACGCCAAGGTCATTTTGTTGGGCAATTGGGTTTAACCGAAGCCCAGGCCTCAGAGTTCAGACAAATACATGAACAGTTAGGTGATGCTGTCGATAAGCGAGCAATGCACGGCTATAGGGGTGAAATTATGGCGTTGGATCCCGCCAGCAGTGACTATGCCGCGCAGCTCGACGCCTTGGCGACCGAAAAAGCGGAAGCAGCGCGTGCTGCGGTATTAGCCATGGGCAAAGCGCACGGTCAGGTTTACCAACTTTTAACCCCAGAACAGTGGGAAAAAGCAAAAGAAATGCACAGTAACATGCAGGAAAAAATAGGTGGCAAACGCTGGCAAAAACATCGCCAAAAAATCGATTTTATGGATAATGATAGCGAAGAGTAGTGGTATACAGCGCGGGGGCGTTGGCCATCTTTGAGTCAGCGCCTTATTCTTGATTCAGATGACGCTAAAGACTCAATCTACATTCTTAAGGAATACTTCTTGGGCAAAGGCAAAAGTGCAGCGGATTTGACGTCACTGTCAAAATATCTCAGCTACATCCTGCGTCATCAGCCGAGCTCCATTGGCTTGCCACTGGATGCCCAGGGTTGGGCGCGGGTAGATGACTTAATTGCAAAGACCACTGCATTCGAATTGGATGTTGACCTGCTGCGTGTCGTAGTGGAGTGCAATGACAAACAACGTTTTGCGCTAAGCGATAATCTCTTAAGCATCCGTGCAAATCAGGGCCACAGTATCGACATTGATTTGGCGTTGCAGCCGCAACAACCTCCCACGGTGTTACTGCACGGTACTGCGGAAAGGTTTATTAGCGCAATTCAAACTCAGGGCTTAACCAAACGTAAGCGCCACCATGTGCACCTCAGTGAAAGTCGCTCCGTGGCCGAAGCCGTCGGGCGGCGCTATGGCAAATCGGTGGTTTTAAATATCAATGCAGCGGCAATGGCGGCTCAGGGCACGCCATTTTATTTAAGTGCCAATCGTGTTTGGCTTGTGGATTATGTGGCACCAGAATTTATTCAATTTGAATTCACGTAAGCAAATATTCGGTCCATGACTGCTTTTAAGCCATTATTGCGGGATGGTGACAAATGTTTTGTGATACCCAGTTCCGTGAGGCTTCGATTTAAATCCAATTGCTCTAACTGCGCGGTAGTGAGTCCCTGCACTTGCAGTAGAACCAATACGGCGAGCCCATTGATTAAGCGGCTATCACTGTCAAATGCAAAAAAATGTTGCTGATCTATTTTTTGGTAGGCGAGCCAAGCGGCCACTTCGCAACCGCGTACGCGATTGCCATCCGATCGCAAAGACGTTTTCGTCGTAATCCTCTTGCCCCATGTGCTCAAAATACGAAACTGGTTTTGCCAGCCTCGAGCGTCTTGCAAATCAGTGAGCTGTAGGTCGTCGAGGTTGTCAAAAATCAGAGTCATGGGGTGTCAGGTAAGTGAAAAAGCTGTTGGCTATTATGGCGGGTTTGCTGAGCAATGTGTTCAATTTCAATATTTTTTAATTGACCGAGAGTTTGCGCGATCTGAATCAATTGCAACGGAGAATTGCGTTTACCTTGCTGACCTGCAAGGGGCATATCAGGGGCATCAGTTTCCAGGAGTATATGCTCTAAAGGGATTTGCGCTACTGCGCTGCGTGTTTTATTCGCCCGGGAATAAGTGATCGTGCCACCGATTCCGAGATAAAAACCAAGATTAACCCATTGCATTGCCATTTCATAGCTGCCGCTAAAAGCGTGAATCACGCCGCGCAATTCAGGATATTTTTTTACCCTACGCAAAAGTTCATTGTGGGCTTTTACACAGTGCAAAATTATGGGTAGTTTTTTGTCCACCGCCAGTTGTAAATGCATTTCCAGGGCAATCAATTGTTGGTCCAACGGTACCGCTATAGTGCCATCCAAGCCGGATTCGCCAATGGCGACACAATAAGGAGAGGTGAGTGCCGAGGCAGCGTCTGTCAGCGCATTGAGTGAACAGGTTTCGAGCCAGTATGGATGCGTGCCCAGTGCAAAATAGAGGCCCTGGTGTTGTGCGCATAAGCGGTGACTTTGCTGCCATCGTTTGGGGTCGACCCCTGGCATGATTAATTGCAGAATCCCTTGGCTTTTGCACTCGCGCCAAATCTCGCCTCTGTCATGATCAAAGGTGGGTAAGTTTAAGTGACAGTGGCTGTCGATTAGATACATGAAATTAC
>JBNKFP010000132.1:0-8334 GCA_050289365.1 Cellvibrionaceae bacterium
AGCTGTCCACTCCCAAGTGCCAAAGCCGCCCATGGACACACCGGTTAAATAGATGCGATTTGAATCGATCCCATACTTTTTAACCGTGGTTTCCACCAGTTCCAGTGCTGCCGCACTTGAAGCAGACGGTGTGGCCGCAAGGGTGTAGTTACCATCTTCCCCTAGACCTTTAAACGGCTCCTGTTCTGAATTGCCAATCCAGTGAGCCCACTCTTCGGTATTGTTATGATCGGAACATTGAGGAACCAATACAATGCTGGGGAAGTCGTGCTGTGAATTGGGTGCGACTAGGGAATTAGGGCCGGTAAACAGTGCCACATCGCGATAAATTCGCGCTTCATTGCCTTGTCCCCGCTGGCCTCGACCATGCAAAAAAATGACTAAGGGATAATGTATTTGCGGGTCAAAATTGGGCGGGATAAAAATTCGATAGGGCAACTTACGGCCATTTTTAGCGTTGAATGTGCGTGCTTGCATCACCTTGTCGAGATTTGATTTGAGCCAAGCCTGTGTTTCTTCGTCGTTCAGTGGTGCAGTTTGCGGCACTATCCCCAGATCGGATACTTCGATTTTAAAACTGCGAGACATTGCATAAGCGGGATTGTCCGATTTCGCTGTAATACGGACCGAAACATCATGGTCTGGCATGGGAATGGAAAAAGGTGGATTATCGTCGATGATGGCCTCGTTGCCATCAATGTTAAATTCTACTGATGAGGCCAGGGTATCAACTGCAACTTCTGTCCCAAAGGGGAGTTCGGCTCGATTTAAAGAAACTTTTGCGGAAATATCCCCCAAGTTTAACTGGCTTATTGGGTTGTATAGATACGCTCGTAACAGCTGTTTGGGTGGTGGCGGTTTGTGCGCGCAAGCCAGAGGTATGAAGATAAGCAACGTATAAGCACTTATTTTTTGGAGAGAGCCTTTAATCCATTTGGGGAGTTGGTTGTGTTCATGCCGCATTCCTCTAATACCTAGGGAGCTCTTTTTGTCGGTGCACCGCGTGCGGTTGTATGAGGTCGCTTGGGGCGAGTTCCGTGAGAAATTTCTTATAGCAAACATATGGTGCGGCCAATTGGAGGAATGTTGAGTTATTTTTATGTTATCTAATTATGGCACATGATTTTTCATTATTTTCCCTCTTAATTTTATAGCGCGGTCAAACCGATTTATGTGCCGCCTTGCAGTCGCTTTATCAGTCGCCCATCCTCTTCAAACAGCTCTACTTGATATTGGTCAATGTGTGTGTCGGTTAGAAACGTTGTCAGTGGCAATAGCCACAAATTCAGCTTATCTGGAGCGATTTGTCCTCTAAGCAATACGACGCGATTGTCAAATTCTCCGCAGAGTGGCACGGCGTCAATTTCTACTACAAAGTTATTTTGCATGAAAGTGCATTGCCACTGAGGGGTGGCGATTTGACTAAGACGCTTGATATCGCCGTGAAGGTGCATGAATATGTTTAAGAACTCCCTGCTCATGAGTTTTTCTCTGAGGTTGAGGGGGATAGCAGCAAATGCTTCTTGAGCTGATTGCGAAATTGATGGTAACTCAGATGCAAGAGTTTAGCAGCCGTTTTTTGGTTGTAGTTCGCTTGCTGCAGTGCCTGCTGCAGCAGAGAGCGCTCCAAGTCTGATCGGCATTGATGGAAGTCGGTCGGCAGTCTTGGGCTTGCATCGGTGACGATTGTTTTTGGTGAAGGTGTCGAGGAAACGTCAGGCGCATCGATCGTTTTGGGGTCCGATAATCGATAGGGGGAGGCGAAGGGGTCAAAATTAATATCTTCCAGTGAGCGCTCTTCCTGTTGCTGGCGGTAGACCGAACGCTCGACAACATTTTTGAGTTCGCGAATGTTTCCCGGCCAAGAATATTGAGTCAAAGCACGCTCCGCTGCAGGACTGAAGCCACTGAAATAGGCTCGTCCTAACTCTTTGCACATTTGTACTGCAAAGTGCTGCGCCAAGAGCAATATATCTTCAGTGCGTTCTCGCAAGGGCGGCAAGGTCACAACATCGAATGCCAATCTATCCAAAAGATCGTGGCGAAATTTCCCGGCATCTGCCAGTTGCGGCAAATCCACGTTGGTAGCGGCGACGAGGCGTGTATCAGCCTTTAGGGTTTCCGAGCCGCCTAGCCGCTCAAAATCACCATATTCAATGACTCGCAATAATTTGTCCTGAGTGGCGGTCGATAGCGTGGCCAGTTCGTCGAGGAAAAGAGTACCTCCGCTGGCGCGCTCAAAGCGCCCGATATGGCGTCTATTGGCGCCGGTAAACGCCCCGGATTCATGGCCAAATAATTCTGACTCGAGCAAGGCTTCGTGCATCGCCGCGCAGTTCATCTTGAGCAGAGGTTTATCCCAGCGTTCCGATAGGTAGTGCACGCGCTCGGCAATGAGTTCTTTTCCTGTGCCCCGCTCACCGACCACCAGGATGGGGCGATTGAGTTGAGTCAAGGCGGAAACCTGCTCAAGTACGCGTAAAAAACTGTCGGATTCGCCTATGAGTTTGTGTTCTCTTGGGTTCATATAAATCTTAAATAATAGTGAATTACGCTATATTATAGCGTAATTCACTAACTGGTGGTGACTTTCTAGAACGAGCGCCTGGATTTGAAAAGCCTTTTAAATCATTTGCTTAGGTGGTTTTAACGGGTGTTGGCACAGATACTGATTAGGCACAGAGCAAATCACTGAAATTGAAATCAAAATCAAGGGGAACACTATGGGCATATTTTCGCGCTTTTCAGACATTATCAACTCCAATATCAACGCTTTGCTGGATAAAGCGGAAGATCCAGAAAAAATGGTGCGCTTGATTATTCAGGAAATGGAGGAGACCCTGGTGGAAGTTCGCACCGTTTCAGCCAAGGCCATCGCGGATAAAAAAGAGTTGCAGCGTCGGAAGCAGTTGTTGATCGATCAGGCTGGTGCTTGGGAAAGCAAGGCAGAGTTAGCCATTCAAAAGGGGCGTGAAGATTTAGCCAAAGGAGCCTTGGCCGAAAAGTTGAAGCTGGCGAGCGAAGCGCACGACGTCGAGCTGGAATTGGATGACGTTGAAAATCAACTACAAGATCTAGAGGGTGAAATCACTCAGTTGCAACAGAAAATAGCGGAAGCCAAAGCGCGTCAAAAAAGCATTATTTCTCGCCATCAAACAGCCAATTCCAGGTTAAAAGCGCGCAAGGTGATTCATGGCGGTGCGGTTCAGGAAACCCTATCGCGCCTTGAGAATTACGAGCGTAAACTGGACCAGCTGGAGGGCCAGGTAGAAGCTTACGATCTCGGCAAAAAATCTTTGTCGGAGGAGATTGAACAATTGGAAAAGGACGACGAAATTGAAGCTCAATTGGCGGCTTTGAAGGCGAAAATGGCCGGTAATCAAAACTCACAAGCTGAATAAATAGGAACGGGACACTATGGGAGTTTTCGCATATTTACAAACACCACTCATTTTGTTTTGTGTGGTGGTGGCGCCAATTTGGATCGTCACCCACTATCGCCATAAAAGCCGCAGTTCTGGTGAGAGTGCCAGTGAGGATCGAGAAAAAATTGAATCCTTATTGCATATGGCTACCAAAATGGAAGAGCGCATACACACATTAGAGGATATTTTGGATAAGCAGCATCCCAATTGGAGGCATGAGCAATGAGTCGATTTCGAGGGCAAAAAAAACTGTACCGTAACCGTAAAAAAGGCATGGTTGGCGGGGTTTGTGCGGGTTTAGCAGATTATTTCGAATTGGATGCTAAGCTGGTGAGGATCTTTTTTATCGTTGCGCTGATTATGACTTTACAGGTCGCGTTTATTTTTTACATCATTGCGTGTTTTGCATTGGACAATGACCCAGACACTCTGACCAATCAAGACGGTAAATTGGATGATAAGTTTAAACTCAAGAGTGCTTACGAACGGAAATCCGTGATTCACAGTGTTCAAGATCGCTTTGGCAAGGTCGAAGATCGCATTAGGCGGTTGGAAGCCTATGTGACGTCCTCAAGCTTTAAGCTACGTGATGAGATCAATCGCCTGTAGCTGTGTCGCCTAAAGGGTTTGAATCTTTTGCCTCAGGGCGAATTTTCCTCGGCTCGGCTGTATTCGTCGGCTGAGTCGAGTGCCTCCTAAGAGTTCTAATAAATCCCCTAGTCCTTGCGTTCTCGCTAGTTCATAATCTGCATCGGTCTGCAATTTTTGTTTTGGAGACTCCCTATTCTGAAGGCGCGCGAGTAGAATGTCCTCGGCGAAAAACTGAGCTTTCATGGGCGGTTGAGGCTTGTTCGAATAGAGTAAAATTTAATCGCTGGAGGCATGATGAACGATTATTTTCGACTAAAAGATCTGAATAAAAACAAAATTTATGTTCTTAAACAGCCGCAAATGGTAATGGGCCGAAATGCATTTAGTGATATTTCCATCGATTCCGGATTGTTGTCCCGCCAGCATGCTGAATTTCGCGTCGATGGAGAGCGCATCGTGTTGGAGGACCTCAATTCCACCAATGGCACTTTTGTCAACAATATGAGAATTCAGCAGCCAACTGAATTGATGCATGGCGATGTGGTCACCATAGGCCAAGAAAAATTTATGATAATTGCTCCCGATAAAAATGATGGTAGTACCGTGTTTACCTATAACCTAAGTCAGGAACCCGTGGCTGTACTGGATGGGGAAGCTGACGCATCTTCAAAGACTCAGCTGCAAAAAGCGTTTCCGAGCCCATTGGCATGGAGCCCTATTGCATCTAATGCCACTGGCGATGAACAGGATTTCAATCAGAAAATAGTGCAGCAAGCCCTGGCTCAGCGAGAATTTGATGCGCACCAAACGCCCGCTATTTTGGTGGTTCGATCCGATGCTAATCAGGGGGAAGTTTACAGTTTAAGTGCCGCTAAAGGGGACAAATTGAGTTGGGAAATTGGTCGTAATAATCGAGTTGATGTGGTTATTGATCATCCCACTGTCTCCAATAAACATGCCACTTTAAGCTGCGTGGATGATGAGTGGGTTATTGCTGATAATGAATCGACAAATGGTCTGAAATTGAATAAAAAGCGGGTTGGACGGGGCAGTTGCAACAGTGGCGATGTCATTTCGTTAGGTAACTTAGAGTTGATTTTTAAAGCTCTCTAAAGCGTTTTCCTTTACAGTAAATATTTGTTAAAGATGACAAAGCGACCATCATCTGGGTTGCTTGCATCGAAGATCACAATGAAGGTGTCGCCGTCTGCTTCATCGGGGACGGTGGCGACAAAACGGCGTAGATTAATTATGATTTTGTGCTTGCCTTTGCTTAAGGGCAGTTCTGAGTAAAATTGATTGTTACCAAGATATTCCAGCTCCAACACCCGTTCATCATCAATTTCCATGAGTAACTTTAGAAAGTGCTGGGGGGTGGACTTGTCGGAATTGTGGATGCGTTGATTTAGGCCGATGATTTCGCGGCGAGCGTAGAGTTGCAAGGGGGTGAGGTTGGCTGCATCGTCAAGGGTTGTTAGAGGTGGTACCAGTGGCGGTTTAGCCTGGGAATCCGCTGTTACAGCTTGCTCCGCTGAGAGTTGTTGCTGGCGTTCGGCCTCTCTCAGTCGCGCAGTTTCCTCCTCTAATCGCTTTGCCTCGCGAGCCGCTTCTTGCCGGGCCTTTTCTTCCTCCGCTTTGGCTCGGGCAAGGGCTTCTTCCAGGCGGCGTTTTTCCAATTCAGCGGCGGCTTTTTCGGCTGCGGTAGTCAGCTTTAAGGTGTCAGCAAGTTTGATCAACTGTTTTTCGGACCACTCGATTTCGGTACCCAGTTTATCAGCAGATGCCTGCAATTCTTCGGATTTTCGTACAACCCGTTCAAGGCGGGCTTGGTGTGCTTCCACATTATGATGTGCCAGCTCAAGCCGGCGTGCTGCTATGTCACGTAAACGTTTGCCTTCATCGGATTTATCCAAATCCGCTTGCGCTAGATTTTGTTCGGCTTCGACTAATTCCTTTTTCACTTGCGCCAGGCGTTGTTGGGCATCTTGAATCTTGAACTGATAGCTCTTCAGTCTGTTTAAGGTGGTTTCAAGTTTCGCTGAATTGCTTTTGAGGGCGGATTTGTGGTGAGTGACTTTTGCTTGAATTTCGTTGGCGGTCTGCGCCATAGCCACTGTTGGTAGGACTAAAAACAGCGCGACCCAGATCCGCACAACGGCTGTTTGTAATGCCTTCATTGGGGCTCTCTCCTAAACATGCTTGTTATCGAACCTTATTGTTTTGCTGTGGCGCCGCCGTCTGGCCGTCTGTGGGCAGAGTAAAGACGGGCACGAATTGAGGGATAGAATATTAATAATAAACCGAAACAATAAGTTAGGTGATCACTTTAGAGGATTAGATAAGTACTATCAATTGAATTAGCTCAGCTGGCCATTAATGCTGTTTTTTTGTGAATCAGACGAAAATAATTCAGTCGCCGCTAATGCCGAGTTGTTCGAAGTGGGTGGAGAGGTTAAATTAGCTCTTGTGTGGAAGCCTCCGCAAGAAAGGCTCAGGGTGGCTTCGGTTTGTCAATAAGGGTACCCGAAAGGGGTTGTTGGTTGTGTGTATGATTTCTGTTGTTTGCCGTGATCCCTCTCTGCAAAAAAAAGCCTACGCTTGCGCGATCGCTCTCGGTGTGGAGCTCAATGGACCAAAAAGCAGAGAGTTCGCGCTAATCTACAGTGACAATAAGCTGGTTTTAAAATCCATGCTGCGACCTAAAGAGGGGGATATTTGGGTGGACTTTTGCGCCGGTGGTGCAGCTCATAGACGTCGTTTTGGCGGTGGTAAGGGGCAGTTGATAGCCAAAGCCGTTGGGCTAACAGGATCGCTAAAACCCAGTCTATTTGACGCCACAGCCGGGTTGGGCGGAGACGCTTTTGCGCTGGCCTGTCTCGGTTGCCGAGTAACCATGATGGAGCGCTCACCAGTGGCCTATGCACTGCTGGAGGACGGTCTGCGCCGGGCTCGTGAATTTGCGTCCGAGATGGACCCGGATTTACAGGAGGTGTTAGACCGAATGACATTACAGGCTGGCAACAGCATCGACTACTTAGGCCAAGCACCGCACGG
Source organism: Cellvibrionaceae bacterium (assembly GCA_050289365.1). Lineage (GTDB taxonomy): Bacteria > Pseudomonadota > Gammaproteobacteria > Pseudomonadales > Cellvibrionaceae > JBNKFP01. The sequence continues at coordinate 7,071 of JBNKFP010000132.1, forward strand.
GGTAGCCGATGTGATTTATTTGGATCCCATGTTTCCAGAGCGGCAAAAAAGTGCAGCGGTAAAAAAAGAAATGGCGGCATTCCATCTGTTGATTGGTGCAGATGAGGACGATAGTGCATTGCTCGAGCAGGCGCTGAGATGCGCCAATAATCGTGTCGTTGTCAAACGGCCCAGGTTGGCCCCCAATGTGGCTGGTAGGTTACCCACGACCAGCCATGTCGGCAAATCTTGTCGTTTTGATCTCTATGCCCTGAAAAGCTTTGACAAGTCGTCCTGAAATTTACGGACGTACACTTGTGCCGCAGGCCTGATTCGCTGCAACAGCGATGTCCATTAGCTTTGGATTGGGAAGTTTTAAGTTGTCCATGATTTGACAATAGTCTTGCTCATTGGTGACCTGCAAGCGGGGGTTACAGCGTTTTTCTTCACCTAAAGTGGATACTTGCCAGCCTTTGTAATCATGGCCGGGGTATACCCAGGTGTGGTCGTCAAATTTCATGAGTGTGTGAAACAAGCTGTGGTATTGTTGGCTAGCATTGCCCCCTTGGAAATCGGTGCGCCCAGTACCTCTAATCAGTAAGGTGTCGCCGGTAAATAATGTGGTTTGGTGGGGTTCTAGCAAAGCAAAACAGTAGGAGTCTTTAGTGTGTCCAGGGGTGTGCAGGGCGCGTATCGTTAATGAGCCGACACCAATGGAATCCTGATCCACCAGTTTACGGCCTACGCACTGAGAATCCGATTCCTGCCCTAGCAGAGTCATGCAACCGGTCGCATCGCGAAGCCGACCCGACCCAGTAATATGATCCGCATGGGTGTGGGTGTCAGCAGCGTAAATCAGATTGAGCTGCAAATCCCTAATTAGCGACAGGTAAGAGTCCACATGCTCCAGTACCGGATCAATCAGAATCGCTTCGGTGCTATCGGCGTCCGCTAACAAGTAGCTGAATGTACAAGATTGAGCATCAAACAACTGTCTGAAAATGACCTTTGGACCAAAATTCATCCGAGTCTCCTTAGTAATGTAGTGATGGAGGCGACGACCAGTGCGACCGCGAAAAATTTTTGCAGCATAGGGCCTTTCAATGATCGCCCCAGTCGAGCGCTTAGTACCATACCGATAACGCTGCCCACGACCATTAAGCTGAGAGCCAATCGATCGGTAATGGGGGTGATAAGAATATGGCTTGCGAACCCGGCTGCACTGACCACTGTGATCACGAAAAGTGACGAGGTCACCGCCTGGATCATACTGGCTTGGCTGATG
>JBNKFP010000133.1:0-8208 GCA_050289365.1 Cellvibrionaceae bacterium
AGGATTTAAACTTGTCAGCAAGTTTGCATAGATTCTTAGCCAATTACTATTTCAATATGACTATAACTAACCCCTTATTATTACAAAATCCTATCGAAAAAGTTAACAAGATAGTTCCTGACTATGTCGAACCCGCGATAGCACAGATAGTCGCCGATAATCGACAAGCGATTGCGGCGCTGGTCGCACAAAAGGAATTGACCTGGGATACCTTGATGCTGCCACTGGAAAAGCTGGAAAACCGACTGAGTAAAGCCTGGTCTCCCGTATCTCACTTAAACAGTGTGTGCAATAGCGAGGAGTTGAGAGAAGCCTATAACAAAGCCCTGAATCTGTTAACAGAATATTCCACTGAAATGGGACAGAACAAAGCGCTTTATCAGGCAACCAACTCGCTTTATGAGAGACGAGAGGTGCTTGGACTTACGCCGACTCAAGCCCACATACTCAAAGATTCGTTGATTGGCTTTAAACTGTCCGGGCTACACCTGGAAGATGGAGCCCAGAAAAGATTTGCCGCAATTCAAAAACGTTTAGCCGAGTTAACCACTCGATTCGAGCAAAATATCATGGATGCGACCATGAGTTGGAGCAAACTGATTGAAGATGAGTCCGCGCTGGCAGGTTTACCAGAAACCGAGCTCGCCATGCTGGCCGCCAATGCCGAAGCCAGAGGTCAGAAAGGATTTCTGATTACGCTCGAAATTCCCAGTTATCTGGCGGTGATTACCTACGCCGATGATCGCAACTTACGTCAGGAAGTTTATACCGCCTACACGACCCGCGCTTCAGAGCTGGGGCCGGATGAAGGAAAGTTTGATAACAGCGAAATTATGGCGGAGTTACTTCAGCTCAAGCATGAGAAAGCGAAACTACTCGGTTTTAATAATTACGCTGAACTCTCTCTCGAAGCAAAAATGGCGGAAAGCCCACAGCAAGTGCTGGACTTTCTGCAGCAGCTGAACCAGGCGAGCCACGCTCAGGCGTTGGCAGAATGCGATTCGCTGAAGGCTTTCGCCCAGGCACAGGGTATCGATGATTTTAAGGCATGGGATGTTGCTTATTTCAGCGAAAAGCTCAAGCAGCAAAATTATCAGATCTCTCAGTCCGAATTGCGCCCCTATTTTCCGGTGGATAAGGTATTGAAAGGTTTGTTCGAGTTAACCGAGCACCATTTTGAAGTCAGTTTTAAACAAGTGGAAGACAGTGCCTGCTGGCATCCGGATGTCAGGCACTTCCAGATTTTTAGAGACGAGCAGCTCATTGCCGAGTTTTATCTTGACCTTTACGCGCGAGGCCATAAGCGCGGCGATGCCTGGATGGATGATTATCAGGGGCGTTTTAAGCTTGATAATGGCAAGGTGCAGATTCCGGTTGCCTTCCTCACCTGCAATTTCGCTCCACCGGTTAATGGTAATCCTGCCTTGTTGACTCACGATGAAGTGGTCACTCTGTTTCATGAATTTGGTCACGGCTTGCATCATATGATGACACGCATTGATGTCGCCGCCGTCAGTGGTATTAACGGTGTTGAATGGGACGCTGTCGAATTGCCTAGTCAATTTATGGAGAACTGGTGCTGGCAGCCGGAAGTTCTGCGCACATTAACCGAGCACGTGGATACGGGCGAGTCTTTACCCGAGTCCATGATTGATAAGTTGTTGGCGGCGAAAAATTTCCAATCGGCGATGATGACGCTCAGACAGGTCGAGTTTGCGCTGTTCGATTTTCGTTTACACATGGAATTTGGCGCGGACCAATTTGTTGGTGTGCAACCTTTATTGGATCAGGTGCGCGAACAAGTGGCCGTGTTGATACCCCCCTCTTTCAATCGATTTCAAAATGGTTTTTCCCACATTTTTGCCGGCGGTTATGCGGCGGGATATTACAGTTACAAGTGGGCTGAAGTACTCTCGGCTGACGCTTTTTCTGCCTTTGAAGAGGGCGGCATTTTTAACCCTGATGTCGGGCTGGCGTTTTTGCAGAACATTCTCGAGCGTGGCGGCTCGCAAGACGCCATGACCTTGTTTAAGGCATTTCGCGGTCGGGAGCCCAGCATAGAGCCTCTGTTGCGCCATTTGGGTATTGCCACTGAGTCCACTCGCTAAGGGTGGGGAGTGCAAGTCATTGAGGTAAGGTTATGACCACCAAAAAACGCTTTATTGCCGGCGCTGTGTGCCCAGCTTGTAAGGCGATGGATCGAGTACAGATGTATCGCGACAGTGACTATGACTATCGTGAATGTGTTGCGTGCGGGTTTCACGACAAAATGCTTTTTAAGCCGGTGGTGCGGGAATTAGGTACGCGAGTCAATCAGGAGGCCACCAAGGTGGAAAAAGAGACTCAGGTGGTGACGATTTTGCCGCCCAAATAGGGGGTATTAATGCATTTCTGCTTTTGAACTGACGCCGGATTGGAACTCCAGAGAAATGGCAGAATCTCCTGCCAAGCAAGGCCAACGGTTTAAGGTGTCACCCCAGTACGCACCCTTGTTGGTCTTGAGATAGTCCGCCACACTCTGATGGCGGTGAAGGCTAGCTGGGTCAAATAAGGCCTCAATGGCGTAGTGCACAGCAAGATCCAGTTGATTCGCAAATTCTTCACCCAGAATGTCGTGTACGATGATGTTCGACAAGGTCATATCCATAGGACTCAGCGGGCAGCCGCACATCATCAGCAGGCGGTCATTAATTTCTTCTATTAAACGGTGAGCAAGGTAGGCTTCGTCTATCAGAGCTTTTAGGCCTTGTTCCCGTGTTACCATTTCTGGCGGGTTGAGGAAAAACTCCTCTGCAATACTCAAAAAAACGCGACCTTCTTGCTCAATATTGGCTTGAACGAGAAGTGTCTCAAGTGCCTCCAAGAAATCAGGCACATTCTCAATGTAGCGCACAATAAACTGCAGTAAAGACTGCGTCGGATTGTCCTGTGGCAGGCAAATGGCTTTGTGAAGCTTGGGCGTCAACGCGTTCAGGTAGCGCTCTAAATCACCCGTTTGAGATTCTTGCAGCAAGGCGTTGGAGATGGATTGTCTAATCAATGCTAGATTCTGCTCTCTCATAATGTCTTGTGGCCCAGATCCGATCTTATTTTCTTTCATTTGGCTAACCAAACAATTCACGCATAAAGCGTGCCGTAGGGGTTAAAACTGCGACAAATGACGGTAAATCTCTGGGGTTGAAGTTATGTGGTTTTGTCAAAGCGCTCATCTCGTTTTTAAAACGAATCGTAATAGTCGGTCTCGGATTTGCTGTAATTTCTTAATGTCAGTGAGTGAGTCTTATCAAGATAGAGCAAAGATGTTGAATTGTACCAATTTTTTTATTTCGATATGACGAATGGCATAGTGGAATTGGTTGTCGACTATGCTCATCTGATTTCTGTTCGGCCATTCGATTTTGTTGGCGAAGCCAAAGCCTCAAAAGTGGTTCAAAATGATCCGTCTTGGGCTGTTGCGCTGCTCTGCGAAAACCGAGGCGGGAATATCGATCACTTTGTGCGCGAATTTCAGCTTGTAAACCAAAACAGTTGCATAAAGCGTTGACCTTTAAAACGATTTGTGGCTTGCTATGCCCCTGTTTTGGGGAGACCAACCGAAATCATCAGTTACTGATGTCAAATGTTATAAAAATAGTTGGTTGATAACCATAAATTCTGTCAGAATTTTCTGCGGATAAACCGATGTCGTGTGCACAATTTGTACACCAGTTAAGCAAACAATAATTTTCTTGCTTGGCTGTACCTTATTTTGGGGGTGGGGTAGGCATTTGGTCGCTGTTAGAAACTGGGTGTCACTTAACAAGTCTAAAGCGGGTTTAGCTTTAGTTTTGGGGGGTATGTGAACGCTCGTCCGGTCCTATGGGTTGGCGCTGTTGTTGACGTATCACGTGGCCTTTGCCGCGCCTGAGCGCTGTCACCCGAACAAAACCTGATTTTTAAAAACCTTTCTTACTAATAGCTATACGGAGACGGGGCGATGTTTAGCAAATCGAAACGGTTGTTGGCGTTGCCGTTCAAAGCTGCAGCCTTAACTGGACTTGGTCCGGTTCTGGCTAATGCAACAGAATGGCCGCTGAATATGACCGAAGGTGTCACCACCGTAAGCCACGAAGTTTATGGTTTACATATGCAAATTTTTTGGTGGTGTGTAGTCATAGGCCTGGTGGTATTTGGTGTGATGTTTTACACCATGATCGTGCATCGAAAATCGCTTGGTGCCAAGGCGGCACAGTTTCATCACAATACCACTTTGGAGTACGTTTGGACGGGAATCCCCGTTCTGATCCTGGTGTTGATGGCGATTCCCGCAACCAAAACTCTAATCAAAGTCTATGATACCGGTGATGCCGATATGGACATTTTGATTACGGGTTATCAGTGGAAATGGAAATACGAATACCTTGACGAAAGTGGCGATAACGTCAGCTTTTTCAGTGTATTGAGTACACCCCGTAGCCAAATTGAAAACAAAGAAGAGAAATCGCCTAATTATTTGCTTGAAGTGGATGAGCCTGTTTATATCCCTGTCGGCAAAAAAGTGCGTTTTTTGGTCACCGCTAAGGATGTAATTCACTCTTGGTGGGTTCCTGCTCTCGCTGTGAAACGCGACGCTATTCCGGGCTATATTCACGAGGCTTGGACTCGCGTTGAAGAGCCGGGCGTTTTCCGCGGACAGTGCACTGAGTTGTGTGGTAAAGACCACGGCTTTATGCCGATCGTGGTGCATGCGGTGCCACAACCCGAGTATGACGCTTGGATTGGCAAAAAACGTGCAGCGGCTAAGGCTGTAGCCGAAGCGGCCAAACAAAAGTTCACTTTCGACCAGTTGTATGAGATGGGGCAAGCGGTGTACACCAAAAATTGCGCGTCCTGCCACCAGGCCGATGGTAAGGGTATTGCCGGCAGCTTTCCAGCCATTGCCGGAAGCCCAATTGCCAATGGACCGATTAAAGATCACCTTAATCGTGTAGTACACGGTGGCGGTATGATGCCTCCCTTTGGTGAACAGCTGACTCCGGTGGATATTGCCGCAGTAGTCACATTCCAACGTAACGCGTTTGGCAACAAGACGAAAGATGTTGTTCAGCCAATCGACGTAGTTAAATTTAAGCAAGGCCAATAGGAGAACGAATATGGCACATGGTCCTGCGAAGGGGTTAACCCGTTGGTTCTACACAACCAACCATAAAGACATTGGTACGATGTACCTGTGGTTTAGTTTTGCGATGTTTTTCCTGGGCGGTATTTTCGCCCTGGTTATTCGCGCAGAACTATTTGAGCCTGGCCTGCAAATAGTGGAGCCAGAGTTTTTTAACCAAATGACCACCATGCACGGCTTGGTGATGGTATTTGGTGCGGTGATGCCAGCCTTTGTAGGCTTGGCTAACTGGATGGTGCCTTTGATGATAGGGGCACCCGACATGGCGCTGCCGCGCATGAACAACTTGAGTTTTTGGATTTTGCCATTTGCATTTTTAATGCTGGCGTCCACTTTGTTCATGGAAGGCGGTGGTCCAAACTTCGGTTGGACCTTCTACGCGCCGCTGTCAACCACCTATGCTCCGCCCAGCGTGACATTCTTTATCTTTGCCGTGCATATCATGGGGGCCAGTTCCATCATGGGTTCCATCAATATCATTGCGACCATTTTGAATATGCGCGCACCCGGCATGACCATGATGAAAATGCCGCTGTTCGTATGGACTTGGCTGATTACAGCTTATCTGTTGATCGCCGTTATGCCGGTGTTGGCGGGTGTGGTAACCATGATGTTGATGGATATCCACTTCGGTACCGCATTCTTTGATGCGGCTGGTGGTGGTGATCCGGTCTTGTTCCAACATGTATTCTGGTTCTTCGGCCATCCCGAAGTTTACATCATGATTTTGCCAGCGTTTGGCGTGGTCAGTGCGATTATCCCAACCTTTGCACGCAAACCTTTGTTCGGCTACTCGTCTATGGTTTACGCCACTTCCTCCATCGCCATTTTGAGTTTCATTGTGTGGGCTCACCATATGTTTACCGTCGGTATGCCGTTCATCGGTGAGTGGGTATTCATGGTCGCGACAATGTGTATTGCTGTGCCGACGGGGGTGAAGGTCTTTAACTGGGTAACCACCATGTACAAAGGCTCAATGACATACGAAACCCCTATGCTGTTCTCTATCGCTTTCGTCATTCTGTTCACGATTGGTGGTTTCTCTGGATTGATGTTGGCCATTGCTCCAGTGGACTTCCAGTATCACGATACCTATTTTGTTGTTGCTCACTTCCACTATGTGTTGGTGCCTGGGGCCATCTTCTCCATTACTGCGGCGGTTTACTACTGGTTGCCAAAGTGGTGTGGAAATATGTACGACGAGACTTTGGCCAAGCTGCATTTCTGGTTGGCTTTTATCGGCTTGAACTTGACGTTCTTCCCCATGCACTTTTCCGGTTTAGCGGGTATGCCTCGTCGTATTCCTGATTATAATCCGCTGTTTGCAAATTGGAATATGCTGTCTTCAGTTGGTGCTTTCCTCTTTGGTGCGGCGCAAGTATTGTTTTTGTACGTCATTATTCGGGCGATTATCAGTGGCCGCAAGGCCACCGATCGAGTTTGGGAAGGTTCCCATGGCTTGGAGTGGACGATACCGTCACCCGCGCCTTATCACACCTTTAGTACCCCACCGAATGTGGACTAATTAAGGAGACTTGTGTTGGAAAAGGCAACGCGCACTACGATCGTCAAGCTGACCAGCGTCGCGATACTCATGTTCGTTGCCGTTTTTACGATTATGCCGCCACTCTACACACTATTTTGTGAAGTGGCTGGCCTGCGCAAAGTGGGCGGCGCCTACGAAGCGCAGGAGCTGACCGTAGATGAAGATCGCACGATTACTGTCCAGTTTGTGGCTACCCACAATGATTCCATGCCCTGGGATTTCAAGCCCATGGATTTTAAAGTGACAGTGCATCCTGGCGAGAAAAAGGTCATCAAATATTTCGCGAAAAACAACACCGATAAACCTATGGTGGCACAGGCGATACCCAGTATATCGCCCTATAGCGCTGTGAATTATTTTCACAAAATTGAGTGTTTTTGTTTTAACCGGCAGCCGTTAGCTGCTGGAGAAAGTGCAGAATTGGGATTGCAGTTTGTGGTGGATCAGGAAATTCCGAAACAGGTCACCACTATTACCCTGTCTTACACACTTTTTGACGTAACTGAACAATCTGCAGATTTGGCTAAGGCCCAATAAGCAGCTATATAAAATAACCGCGTAAACAAACAGCAGGCGGAGATTAACGCAATGGAAAATCATCAAGCTTCGTATTATGTACCGGATCAGAGTCGTTTGCCGCTGATCATGGCTTTGGCTATGTTCCTGACGGTCTATGGTTTGGGTAATTGGATTAATGGCAATGGCGGCGGAGAATTTCTGTTCATTTGCGGCTTTGCACTGTTAGCCGGTGCCTTATGGACGTGGTTCTCTATTGTCATTAAAGAAAATTTGGCCGGTTTAAACAGCGATCAGCTCAAGCGATCTTATGTTTGGGGCATGGGCTGGTTTATTTTCTCCGAAGTGATGTTTTTCTCGGCGTTCTTTGGTGCCCTGTTTTACATTCGTAATTTTGCTTTGCCGGGCTTGGGACACGGCCCCACCAGCGAGTTATTGTGGAATGGTTTTGAGCCACAATGGCCGTTGATGCACACACCTGATATGGCGGTGAACGGCGAAGCTGCGAGCAAGTTTGTCGGCCCAGAAGAAAATATGAGCAATCCAGGAATTTCCGGTTGGGCGGGGTGGTTACCCTTCTGGAATACCCTGATACTGCTGTCATCCAGCTTTACTGTGCATTTCGCTCATACCGCTTTGAAAAAAGGCAAGAAGAAAGGTTTTTTAGGTTTTAACTTCTGGCTTGCTACAACGGTGATTTGCGGCATTATCTTCTTGATATTGCAAGTGGAAGAATACAAGCACGCCTATGAACACATGGGTCTCACTTTGGATTCTGGAGTATATGGCGCGACGTTCTTTATGTTAACCGGATTCCACGGTGCTCACGTCACCATGGGTACCTTTATCCTGTTTGTTATGTTGATGCGCTCACTCACCAAAAATCATTTTACCCATCACGATTGCTTTGGCTTTGAAGCGGCCAGCTGGTACTGGCACTTTGTAGACGTGGTATGGTTGGGCTTGTTTGTTTTTGTTTACATCATGG
>JBNKFP010000134.1:0-8204 GCA_050289365.1 Cellvibrionaceae bacterium
CTTGCTCATGGGTGTTCACTCTCATAAAAAATGGACTTCGTGTTCTTTAACAGTAGAGCAGCAAAAATCACGTTGCCACGCCTATAGACCAAAGGGCTTTGCCCCCGACAAGCGTGATAAGAAACCCAACTGATAATAACTATTTGAACTTAAGACGAGGTTTATAGATTTAACCGCTTAGGGCTATATTGGATAGATTGGAACTTGGATTTTTTAATAACCGACTTCGTTTCACCTAGGGCTCAATCCCTCGATGGTTTTGATAACCGATTTAATCAATCGCCATTTTCCTTATTTTTGTAAGCTATTAAAATACTCAACCGGACTCAAAGGGCTGACCATTACTGTGCACCGCTGTTGGCATTTGAAATGAGATATCGGGCGTCGCAGCACACTTTTACGGTAGGCGTTCCCACAAAAAAACGCTACAATAGCGCCACTACAAATAGACACTATCTTGGGGGCAAGGGAGCAGTCGTTCAAAAGGATTGAATCGCATCAATTTTCCAATACTTTGGTATTGGTTGTCTAACCGCCGATTTACCGGAACCACCGCTTTCTCGCTGATTACTGCAGTTCACATTAGGCGACGAACCTTTATGAAATATACAGCACGCACCTGGCGCCGACTTTCTCCATTAGTCAGCCGAGGAATCATCACCTTTATCAGTTTGTTTTTAATCGCTTGCGAAAACAATTCGCCCTCTCAGATCGATAGCCCTTCGGCTTCGGCAGCACCCTTGAACTACGATTTGTACGGTACACAACTCGCCGGTGGTGAGGGTCGCAATTACAAACCTGCAGTGGCTGGTAGCTTTAGTGTGAATGCAGGGTCATTGGTTTACAGCGATCAGCAGCTAATCGCCACCCTGAATGGCCAAATCAAACGCGACTCCAGCTTTGAGGTGTATAACGCTTACTGGGCTCAAACCAGCGGCCCTGAAGCTCTCATTCTTAACCCAAACAGCACTGTGACAGAAACAATCCTGCCGCAGGTAGATGAACCCACCTGGGTCAGCTTCAATTTACTGGTGATTGCCGACGATCTCTATTACGCCCAAGATACGGTGCGCATCAGAGTGCTGCCCAGCAGTCAGTCACTGCTCACCGTAACCACCAGCGTAGAAGAATTTTTGGACCAGGTCACAGTCAATATCAAAATGAACCCGGCAGTCGGACAAGCTATCACCATTTCTTACTCTACTGAGGATGGCAGTGCCACCGCGGATGAAGACTATGTCGCGCAATCCGGCCAATTCACTCTGGACGCAACGCAGGATACCACTGCACTGACCATCGGCTTGCTCAACGACAGCGCCATAGAAAACAATGAATACTTTGCGCTCAGCTTTAGTTCCGATTTGGGAGGACAGCAAAAAACCTATGTCGCCATAATCGATGATGAAAGCCAAATCAACCTAACCAAGCCACGATCCTTAGGCCCAGTAACAGAGCCCTTAGACAACCTCCCGGGTAACCACGCAGATTTACGCGCGTTAGTGCTGACAGAAAGCAATCAAACCAACTTACTCGTCACTGACCCATGCGAACAACAATATCCTGGGAATTCAGAGTACCCTGCCTGCAATGGCCGCAACCCTGCCTATGAATCCGGTAGGACTGAAGTGGAACGCTGGGAGAATCTGATCTGGGATGCACCCACGCCAGGAGCTTACGTATTCTCTGTAAGCAATAACGGCCAAGAAGCCGCTGTAGTAAATGTGTTGGTATTCAACGGGGACCAAAGTGAAAGCTTCGTAGCATCTATTCCTGCAGGCACCACGCTGGAATTCACCCGGATTGATGTCACTGAAGTGCCATCCCAAAGTAGCGTCTCCAGCAGTTCAAAGCCCGCCTCATCGAGTTCCTCATCAGCGGAAGGTGAGAGTTCGGACAGCTCCATTTCCAGTAGCTCAAGCACAAGCTCTAGCCCTTCGGAGTCTTCAAGCTCGTCTACCGCGCCGTCCAGCTCAAGTTCTTCATCACAAGCACAGGACTTGGCAAAACTTTGCATACAGCAGAAAATTGACTGCAGTCAATTTCAAACCAATCAAAATCCCTATGAGGGTACAGATCTCTACCTGGATCCCGATTATCAAAGCAAGGTAAAAGCTTACGCAAGTCAAATCGACGATCAAGCCTGGCTGCAAGCTCTAACCCTTATCGAAGATACATCAACTGCCATTTGGCTCGATAAACACAGCATGGTACTGGAAGGTGATCCAGAAACCGGTCGTCGGTCGCTAAAGCAGCAATTGCAGGCTGCATCCGATGCACAATCGGCCCAAGCTGAACCGATGCCCATGGCAGTGCAAATCGTCGTTAGCACTGCCCCAATCGTCATTGAGGACCAGTATACGGAGCAAAACTACACCGCTGAGCAGCTTCAAGCCTATAGTGCTGAAGTTATAGAGCCGCTGTTAAAGTTGGCTCAAGACTTCCCCAACCTGAGGCTGATCCTGGTGATGGAACCCAATCTCGCACCCAGCTTAATCAAAATGTATTCGAAAGATCGTCCTGATGTTCAAGATGCTAAAGCGTTGATTAACGACACCTTAGTAAAATTCTCCAGTGTCCCCAGCAACAATATTTACACCTATCTTGGCATTGGTCACGGTGCCTGGCTATTACGTGAAGCCAGCTCTCTATCGACATTAACGACGGAAATTTTGCCGATTAACTCACCCAAATTTCGCGGGTTTGCGACGAATGTTGGCTCATATTCTCCGACCGAAGAGCCTTTATTTATTTACAATCGCGCCTCGCTTCATGGCTTTTATCAAGATCAATTCAGCGTCGACGAATTGGGTTACCTAAGCAGAGTGCAAAACATTTTACAATCCGGTGCGTTCGAGCGAGATTTTAATTACATTATCGATACGTCACGCAACGGTTGGGGTGGTGTGGCACGCCCTACACTTGAGGGTGGCATGGCCAGCCGGATCGATCAGCGCCATTACCAAAAAAATTGGTGCAACATCAAACAAGCTGGCATTGGCGAGTTGACGAAAGTATCACCGCTGGCGGATTACCCCAATATTGACGCATTTACGTGGATAAAGCAGCCGGGTTATTCCGACGGTGCATCAGCTACAGAGGGTGCCGATGAGGTCAATATTGACGCCTGTGACCCTCGCAATGAAGACTCGAGAGCGCAAGCGCCTGTTGGCGGCTACTGGTTTGACGACCACTTCACCCAACTGGTGGAAAACGCTTGGCCCCCACTACTGCCAACCAACTCCGCTCTGGGCATGCCATTTTCCAGCTTAGAGTTTTCTACTGTACCCAGCGATTCCGAAACTGCAAATGTGGTTTTACGAGGGATGATTGCGTCGGATACTGAAATTCAATCCGTGAATTTCTACATTAATGGCGTGGAATCAGCGGAACTCGGTCGTCGAGCAAAGCTATACGGAGCCGGGTTTGATTTAAGTATTTCTGCCGATACATTTCCGCAAGTTCTCATTCAATACAAATCGTCGCAAACAACCTATGACGATACGAAATATGAACTGACAGTAGAAGCCATCGACAACTTTGATGTCCGTTACGAGCAAACTGTTTTCTATTCGCAAGCTCTCAACGCGGTAGGCACCAACGGCGCGGATTTGATATTTTACCGAAGTAGCAACAGCAGTCTTTACGGTTACGCTGGCAACGATTTGTTTTTACCGATAGAAAATCAAAATACCTATGCGTCTATTGTTGCAGGTTCTGGCAATGATACGATCCACTTGACGCGAGGCAATGCCAATGGTGGCGAGGGCGATGACAGTTTCATTATAGAACCGAACCAAAGCCGAGACACTCTGCGATTCACTGGCGACCTCGGTGATGATAGCTATTACTACACCATGGGCGAAAGCGACAGCCTTGATATTACCGAGCTAGCCGAGGCCGATGGCGGTGACGACACCCTCTATCTTACAAATGCAACAAAGGAAGATATAAAAAGTGTCGAAATTTTAACGTCGGGCGGGCGATTAGATCTCTACATCAGCTTTAACGATGGTGGCAACATCAGAATCCGAAATTACCTGACAGAGGAAAAAATATTCTTCAATACGATTGAAACCATTCGCTTTAGCGATCAAAGCGAATGGAATTTTAAGGATGTATTACGACTGGCTTTTCCCAAAGAAAATTAACGCCACCCATTAATTTAAGCATTGATATGCAATTCATTTGCAGGCTATTTAATCCCACCCAAGCTTAAGGGCTTGGGTGGGATTGGCAAATTAAGGCACCCGATTTTCCTCAGCTCTCTCGGCACCAATCTTCACGCCAATTCAACGACTGAAAAGCCAATAAACGCTTGGCTCATATACAGAACCATAAAAACAATATACTTTGCCACATCGGCTGCCCTACACAGAGGCAGCACCAATCGAATTTGATCTATCCATTTTAGTTTGCCCAGCACCCACCCAATACAAAACCAACAGGGACGGAAAATATGACTTTCAAAATCTTAAACAAAACCACCACCGACTTAACTCGAATGCATATTCTGGCGCTGACCAGCCTGACGATTTCCAGCTGTGTTGAATCGGGCACTACTCCAACAACAGGTAATGCCTCGCCCGGAATTTATGAGGATTTTGGACATTTATTGCATTACAAGGTGGATGATCCAAGCACCTCTAGCGGACCTTATGAGGAGGTCAATGGGCAGATTTTTGGTCATTGGGCTGAAAGATTTGAGAACCATGTCGATCTAAAATTCGAGCAACCTGGATGGTATGCAGGCTCCACCACGGTAATTAACGCGGCACAATATCCTGAACTAATTGTCAACTACACCGGAGAAATACAATTTACAAATAATTTCCCGGAACAAAGCACTGAAATGGCACTAGAATTTTTTTGTGATACCAGTAGCGGCATTAATTTTATTGCCCAAGAACAACCTTTAATAAGCTCCCTAACCTATATACCAAGCCCTATAGGTTTAGAAGTGGCGATGAGCACAAGGACTAGCGCTAACGGGGCTCGCGATGAAATATTTGCAAATATTTTCACTACAAATGGCGAAGGAAGTGCTGTTATTCGCAACGGCCAGGACCCATCCACAATAATTGGATGGCGACACTATTTCGTACAAGTTTTAGCAATGGGAAAAACGCAAAAAATTGAACTGTACATTGATGGAGAACTATCTGCTGCATCAAGCGAGTTTCCGCTAGGTTACTTAGCAAAACAGGGGGCTGTAATCGGCAGCTTTCCAGTTGACGATATTTTTGTATACAATCGATCCTTTAGTTCAGCTGACGTATTAGAAATTTATAATTCCAGGTTAGTGACGGGCGGGTTTTAAAGGACTCATTTGACAACCAAGCAGTTACCCTAAATAGCCAACCACGGTAACTGCCAATACTACAATCATCAATCCTTAAAAATAATTCCCATTCTTCAAGTCATTCCAATTACATATTTGGATGTCAACATACGAGCAGATCCAAACAACTAAGGTACTCTCAAGTAAAAAGTAAAAATGATTGGATCGCTGCTTAGCCTATCAAATCCATTTTTCTAAGCGCATCCATGAATCACCAGCAATTCGCTGTATTATCGACTAAAGATGCCCCCACTTTCTTTTTGGCCGTTTTTTTACCTGATTGCGAAATTGAAAAACTAACACAGTCAAGGTCTGCAGTTTGAGCGCCCAAGGGTGTAGCCGTAATTTCATAACACGGATAGGTATTCGGACTAGTCCCACAAGTCGGACCGGCACTTATCGTCAACGCATAATAACCCTCTTTAGAAAATCCTGATACGCCCAGAGCGGCTAAGCGAGCAGCTGGAGTTGCACCAGCGGCATAAGAGTTATTGGTAAAAAAATACCGTTCTTGCAAAGCGGCTATCGAAGTCAACGCCTCTTTCGCATCCGCACGTCGAGTTTTACGAATGGAATTTTGATATGAGGGGTAGGCAATCGATGCCAATATAGCGACAATCACGACAACGATCATAACCTCAATTAAGGTAAAACCTAAAGCTTTTTTCATATCCAATTTTGCCTCAATTCGACCTTATAAAACCGGGGTAACGCGCACTTAAGGATTACACACAAACAGCGACGCCGCAACTCGAAACTGAATTGCGGCGCATTTCTTGAAACCCTTATCTCATTTTCAAATGACTAGAGCTCTAAAACTCAACCTCCCGCCACGACTCACGCCCCGGGATGGGCGGGGGCAGTTCTGCGGAGACGCCTGTTGATTTGCCTGTATTTGCCAGCGCATCCACCGCATCGGCCTGCCCCAACACGGCTACGACCTGTCCAGCGATCACAGCACCCTGAGGATCCACCCTATTGAGAGTTTCACCATTGGAACTCACCGAAGAGTTAGTATCGTAAACAACATTCGCTCGACGAATCTGCGCCAGACCTGTATACATATCCAGAACGTAAATATAAGACGTTCCACTGGGTTCGCACGACGTTTCTTGCGCAGGACTGAAGCTACTGGCAAACACGGTATCATTACGAAAGACAGGACTTAAAAAGCTTTTTTCCGTATTTCTTGAAAAATTCCTTACCCAGCCTTTTTTGTTGTTATTGATATAGGTGGTTAAACTGGCCATATCCGTAATCAAAGTGGTTCCCAATGTTATATCGGAATAAGCAGGAATAAGTGACGTTCCCGTATTTTTCCTGATAACGTTGGTACCAGACGGCGCGGAAAAGACCTCAAAGTCGGTTACATCCACTAGGTCATCCGAAACACTGCCGATATCAATGACGCCACTTTTAACATTGAGGCCAAACATTCTATTCATATCGGTACCGGTCAAATCGTCTTCCACATAATAGCGTCCGCTCGCTGCATAGACCCACCGATTACCGTCGACATCGGCAACCGCTACCGGAGATGCGCTAAAGGGTAAATCAACCGGATTGCCACCATTCATTAGCAAGGTATCCGCCGCATTTGAGGCGATAGGGTGATCGTTTGCAGCACTGATATTGGCGTACATGAGCCTACCTCTATTTCCAGCCGTTCCGTCCCCCACCAAACCAAAATACACTGAATCGTCGTAATAATCGCCGTTCCAATCTTGAACCGTTACACCGCCAACAAAACTGCTTGCCACACCTGTATCAATGACCTGCATATCTAATGTACCAGAAACAAGATCCTTCAAATCCACCACAAACAATTTCGCTGAAGCGTCGCTAATACCATCGGACAATCCACTAACTCCTTGGGGGCCAGATCCGAAAACTAATGACCATTTATTCACCACAGGATCAGTATTCGGAGATCGACGAGCAATCACATCAACATTACTCAAGGTATATCCCAAGTCTGCATGGGTAATCTCCCCTAACAGTTTTGGCGCCGCCTCAGGGTTTGTGACATCGAAAATCACATATCCCGATCGCAATATTGCCTCATCTGGATCCCCTCCATTTATGGTGTACTCGCCACCACCAAAGCGCATACCGGCGACAATGATTGTTCCCCAGCCACCAATGTGCACAGAATTATCTGGAGTGAAAATATTGACATCGAAAGCCTGGATAGGGCCGTCCATGTAATACACGTGGGAGTAACTGGGCGAAGTCAGCCATTTTAAGTGCGGCAGCAGATTGTAGGGAGCATAAGCCCAAAGCTCCTGTCCTAAAGTGGTCGGACCATTACCCGAGTTAGAAAACACATCATCGCCATCTGCATTGGTACTATAACTATCATAAAAGCCGATTGTCGCGGGATTAAAATAGCCCACGTTAAATGCATGCAACAAACCGTCATTACCACCGACATATGCAACTTGCCGGCGATTACGATGGTATTCAGCATACTGTCTGTAGCTGTCATCACTTCGAAGTCGACCAAACGATTCAGTGGGCCGACCAATGACGGTTGGAGAAGAGTGAATTACATCACCGAGACGATAGATTTCCCCGTCATGGGTTCGCGAGCGGAAACCAGAGATTCCCTCTTTGCCTCGAATAAAATCGATTACATTACCGGCCTCAGTTGCATCAGCCACATCAAGATATGGGACAAAATCCGCGACATTTACGCCATTTTCAAAATCCACCACCTCTGCGTCTTTTACAAAACCGTCTACAGCTTGACTGTTTTTCCCATCGATAGAGGTGAAAATATAACGTCCTCCCGTTGGACTGGATGAATAGCTGCGCTGAACGGGGTATTCTGCACTGTCTTTGTCTGCATCGATATCATTTAATG
>JBNKFP010000135.1:0-8174 GCA_050289365.1 Cellvibrionaceae bacterium
TGACGGCAGTTGAAATTCACCGCCAATAAACCGTCGCTGTGCGTCCTCTGCATCGGACGCAAAGCCTTTATAGACTTTTTTAAACGGTAGCTTTGACAAGAGCGCCACGCCGTAGTGGGTTTTTTGGCCGAAGTATTCGACTTGATAACCCAATTTCATAATGTCCTCTACAGGAAAATCTTGGTCTGTTACCTTGGTCTCTTGTAGACCAATAAACATGGGTTGGTGGCGATCTATAACGACTTGCAGTTGATGGAGTCGCAGGCGAACACTGTTGACGTTGAAGGAGACGCATTTCATGGTTGAGCTCATTATGGGGTAAATATCAAAAGTTCGGAGGCCCAAATTTTGGACAAAGTGCAGTGATCCAAGAATAACAAAGGCCCTTGCGGGCCTTGTGGGACTGCATTGCAATACTACAGGATTAGCTTTTTATTTCAGCCACTTGTTGCGGATTTTTTAGCAATTCGATCATATCAATTAAAATATGACCTGTTTCATTGAGTAGTGCGTCGGATTCCAAATCAATTGCCTTTGTCGGTGCTGCAGCACTCTTTTCGCTGTTTTCCTCTTCGACTTTTTCATAATCACGAAATTCTTTGAGGTTGGCAAATTCCTTTAATCCCTTGGCTTTGCGATTACGATTCTCAATCGCCATCTGAGCCAGCTCTAGGCTTTCTTTTTCTTTTACACGTTCCATTTCATTGAGTGAAATGGTTTTGCGTTTTTTGTTTTGTTCTGATAATTCTAATTGGTCTACAATTTCGATCATGTCGGGGTCTTTCGCCGAACGTTCTTTGTGTTTACGTTCCAAGGAAGGCATTATTTCATCAAAATTGAAGTAGGTTCCATGCTTTGCTGAACTGATCTGATCCCAGGGGAGGGCCGTGTCATAGGCGGACTCGCCCACTTCTTCGTGGTCAATCAATACCGGCATATCGATGTCGGGTATAACACCTCGGTGTTGCGTGCTGTCGCCGGAGACCCGATAAAATTTCGACTCGGTCAACTTTAGCTGGCCTTCTGGTAAAGCGCTGAGTAGCTGCACTGTGCCTTTGCCGAATGATTGCGAACCGGCAATGATGCCACGGTGGTAATCTTGGATGGCGCCGGCAAAAATCTCGGATGCTGATGCGCTGAGGCGATTGATTAAAATAACCAAGGGGCCACGATATTGCGCACGCGATCGCGACCGGTTGTGTTGTGATACCCGTCCATTAGATTCGCGAATCTGTACAACCGGACCCTGGTCGATAAACAGATCGGTCAGCATAGTGGCTTCTTGAAGTGAACCACCGCCATTATTCCTTAAGTCTAATATTACACCTTCGACATTTTCTTCTTGTAGTTCGCTCAGAAGTTGGGCCACATCCCGTGTCGTGCTTCGGTAATCTTTATCACCGCGACGCCAAGCGTCAAAGTCATGGTAGAAAGCGGGGATATCAATGACGCCGACCTTGCGAATTTTCTGTCCATCGCTGATTTCCATCACGGCTTTTTGAGCAGCTTGGTCTTCGAGTTTAACCGTGCCGCGTTTGATATTAATGATTTTGGCTTCGGCATCGCCAGAGAGTACTTCCAGCTTGACTACCGTGTCTTTTTTTCCGCGGATCATATCCACCACTTCATCCAATCGCCAGCCAATAACATCAACCACCTCACCGTCGCCGCCCTGACCGACTCCGATGATTTTGTCCGCGGGTTTCAACTGTCCTTGCTTGTCCGCTGGGCCGCCGGGAACCAAGCGTACGACTTTGGTATGCTCATCTTCCGTTTGCAAAACGGCACCAATACCCTCCAGCTGCAGAGACATATTGATATTGAAATTTTCCGAAGTGCGCGGTGAAAAATAATTGGTGTGAGGGTCGTATAGCACCGTAAAAGAATTAATCAGAGTTTCATAGACGTCTTGGCTATTTTGCTGGGCAATGCGGTTCAGTTGATTGTGATAGCGGCGTATCAGTGTTTTGCGAGCTTCATCGACCTTTTTGCCCGCTAACTTTAAGTTGAGCAAACTCAACTTCAGTCTCTTTAGCCAAAGTTGATCCAATTCCGCATCGGTTTTAGCCCACGGCGAATTCTCGCGATCAATCTCGACAGTTTCTTTACCTGTGAAATCGAATTTGATCTCTTTGTTTTCTAATATTTCGAGTACGCGATTCAAGCGATCCAATACCCGAGTTTGGTAAGTGCTATAGATGGCAAAACCCGGCTTTAAATCGCCTTTTTTGATGAAATCATCATAGTCCAGTTTATGCTTATAGATCTTGTCTATATCGGACTGCAGAAAATACAGCTTGCCTGGATCGAGATTTTTAATGTAGTGATCCAAAAACTGGATGGACAGTGCATCGTCAATGGCCATTTCGCGGTAGTGGCGCTTGCTCAATTTTTCGACAATGTCAATTGTGGTTATGGCTTGAGCTTCGGTTGGCGCCAACGCTTGCGCCTTGGGTATTCCGGTTTTAGTTTGGTCAGTAGCCGTTGGTGTTGCTGATGCACTGGCGGCGATCAAAACCAATACTGATGAAGCAAAAAACATTTTCAAATGAAGCAAAATTCAATTCCTACGGACGATAAGCATAAAATTAACTTGAGCACTATAACATAGCCAAACGTCCCAATATTAGGTCAATTTAGGACGAATGTAAGCTAAAGTGCAGCCCAATGTGACAAAAAACAGGCTGTGTCACAGGTTGCTGGATCTCCTAATCTCTCGAAACGCTTTAGAGCTACAGATTACGTCGGAGTTCCCTCAATCTCGCCTCTCTCATAAACTTCACCCTGGGTTATAAAATACTTTAAGAATGATTCATAAGTCTATGTATTAATGGAATATATGTGTAACTTGTGACTGGCAATACCGAACCTTCCTCCGTGTCCAAAACCGCGCTTAATTAAGAAAAAAGCTGGCCATTTGTTCGCCCCAGATGAAATCGCCGTCTACACTTTGAACAGATTCAACTCAGCCTTAGATGTTGCCTCTGGGCCGTGTTCGATGACGGTCTGAGGGCCAATCTGGTCTCGTGGTTACTAGTGAGCAATATCCTCGATGTCAAATCAATCAGCACGCACTATAGTCATTGACCAACTCAAGGTTGGCATGTTCGTGACAAAGCTCGATATTTCCTGGTTGGACAGTCCATTTCTAACGCATTCGCGTCTGATCAAGGATGAGGGCGATATTTCGGCGCTGCTCAAAGCGGGTGTGAAAAAACTGGTCATTGACGTCAATCGCGGTGTGGTCCCCGATGACAATGGACCTAAAATTGAGCCCTCCGAACAGAAAAGGGTACCAGAACAAGCGAATCAAGCAGCAGATCATTCGTCACAAGAAGCTGCGCCCAAACGGGCAGCAACTCCGCAAAAGACGCCCATGAAACAAGAAATGGGGGCTGCCGTTGCTCTGCAAGGAAAGATTAGAAAAGCAGTAGATCGCTTTATTACCGCGTTTGAACGAGAACAATCAATCGACGTTGAAGAGTTGACTCCGCTGATAGAGCAGACACTGAGTAGCCTTAGTCGCAATGATCAAGCTTTAATGAGTCTGGTGCACCTTAGTCGCAAATCGCAAAAGCTGGCAGATCACTCATTTGGAACTTTTTGTCTGGTACTCAACTTGGCTTCGGCACGCGGTATCGAAAGTGACCAGCGGGAAGCTTTGGCTGTGGCCGCATTGCTTCACGAAGCCGGTTGGGCCCAATTGCCTTTGAATTTGATGGGTAAGCGGACGCGCTATACCCAAACGGAAAAAAATTTGGTTGAGAAACATACGGTTTTAGGTGGCAAAATTTTAAGCCGCTCCGAGATACCGAAATTAGCCTTACGTTTGATCTCTGAGCACCACGAACGTTTAGATGGTTCTGGCTACCCAAATGGGTTAAAAGGCGAGCAAATCCATCCATTATCCAGTATTGTCAGCGTGGTGGATGCGTACGAAGAGCGCGTGCATCAACTGACTGACCTACCTGGTATGGTCGCTACAACGGCGATTAGATCCCTGTTTCAAGATGCAGAAAAAGGTTTGTTTAATCCAGAGGTGGTCGCAGCTCTAATCAATATTTTGGGTATTTATCCAGTGACCAGTGCAGTGCAATTGAATACGGGAGAAAAAGGCGTTGTACTGGAGTTTCACCACGATGCGCCACTGCAGCCCACCCTGAAAGTGGTGTATGACCCGCAAGGTAAAGTTTATAGCGCTCCTTTATTAATTGATTTGCGTCAGCAGGACGATAGCGAGTTGAAGCGCTCAATCGAATGCGCAATAGATCTTCACTCCAGACAAGTGGACCCACTTCGGCGTTTGGAATTAACTGAAGACGATTTGTTGTAACGGGCGGGAGCCGAAGCAAGTCATGACCTCAAATGTGTTTACCGACACCGTGTTTGCCAACCCCAGCTGGCCGGATGGGGCCATTCTGCTTGATGCCGCCGGTCACATTATTCAGTTATCGCCGAAGGCAGCACAAGTTTTAGGCTTTTCTTTGGATCGAGTGCGCCACAAATCAGCCCACGCTGTATTGTGTGCTCACCTGAGTGAACAGGAGCACGAAGCCGCTCAGTGTCCACTGATTTGTTTTGCCGGTGACCCTCTGCGGACCTACTCAGCCACATGGGTGGGTGGCGATGGCAATTACCTCGGTGTGGATTATCGGGTAATACCTTTCATACATGAGAGTCTGGGCGAAACCATGGTTATTTGCTTTCATGAAAATCAAAATAAGCAGCACAATCAGGCCGAGTTGGAAAAGTTTGCCCAGTACGTTGAATACAATCCAACGGCAATTGCCGAGTTTGATGAAGAAGGGCAAATGATCTTTGCCAACCCCGCTATGCAAGAGGCGGTTTTGGCCTTTGGATTTGATGACAACGGGAGATCCAACGTGCAGCCCACGGAATTGGAAGAAAGCTGTGCCCGGGTCTGTACCAGCCAACAGTGTTTGCATAATATCGACGTTCCCCTGGAGGAGCACTACTTGAGTTGGCACCTTTTTCCGGTGCAATCCCAAGGCACACGCACCGTTATTGGCTTTTTGTTTGATATTTCTGACGTGAAATTGGTGGAACAGCGAATTGAGCGCGAAAAAGCCGAGGCTCGGCGAGATTTTTTTGCCAAGATGGTGCATGAGTTGCGCACGCCCTTAAATGCCATAATCGGATTTTCTCAAGTACTCATTCGGCGCAACAAAGAGACTTTAGCTGAGCGGGATTTTAATCACTTAAAAGCCATACGCGTTGCAGGCCTGCAGCTTAATGATATGGTGACTGATACCTTAGATGTCTCGAAAATAGAGGCGGGTAAAATGTCACTGGAATTGAGCCAGTTTTGTCTGCAGGAATTGCTCAGCACCATAGACGATCAAATGAGCACTTTAGCGGAATTAAAATCCTTAGAGTTCGAAATGACCTGTCCAGAAGATGTATGTCTGTACTCGGATTTAAAAAAAGTGCGCCAAATATTGGTCAACTTGATTTCAAATGCCATCAAGTACACATCGCAAGGGCAGGTGAATGTGGTGATCTGTGAGGGGCAGAATGAAACCGGCTTAGAGCAGATTGAGATATGTGTTTGCGATACCGGAATGGGCATTCCCGAAGATCAATTGGGTTCTCTTTTTACAAATTATCAGCAAGTTAGTGATAGTCAAAATCGGAACATTCAAGGTACAGGATTGGGGTTGGCGTTGGTTTCCGAGCTGGTAAAAATGCTGCAGGGCTCGATTCGGGTTAGCAGTGAATATAGAAAAGGCAGTGAATTTTGGGTAACCCTTCCCACATCTCTCTCGGCTCAAGATTAGCTCTGCCCACCTCACTACCAATTCTTAATAGGTCATATCATAGGTTTCATGTGAGAGGCTTCCTTTACCAACGACTTTAGTCTATTCAGGCACAGCACGTTTTGAGCCGCCGATCACTGAACTGAAAGGCCTTTCCGCGCACAATGCAAAGGTTGCAGTTGGTGTTAAATTGCTGAATCACCAAAATATAAATTCAATAACAAACATAATAAAAAGGTTGAACTGACGCATATGCAAGTGAAAGGGATAGCGTTTCTAGTGTTGATTTTAGGAATGGTCAGTTGCGGAGGCAATCGCCCGCCCGTCGCCGTGATTGGTTTTCCTCAAGGGCCCGTCACAGAAACTGGTGGAGTCGTATTAGATGCTTCTGAGAGCCGTGATCCTGATGGTGAAATCGTGTCCTACCGATGGGATTTTGGCGATGGCAATACTGGCCTAGGCGTAGACGCAGAACACTTTTACAGCCAATCTGGTCAATACGACGTGACCTTGACCGTAACCGATGATGAGGGCGCGAAGGTCACAAAAAGCGTGAGTCTAGCGGTCGATATAACCAATTTTCCCCCCGTGGCCTTAATCAATGCGAGCTTACTCTACGGCACCGCGCCGCTGGAAGTGACGCTCAGTGGCAGTAGTTCCAGCGACAAAGAAGGGGCCATTGCTGTCTACCAATGGTTCATTGATGGCGACTTGATTGCCACCGAACCCGATGTAAAACACAGTTTTGTAGAACCGGGGAAATATCAGTTGCAGCTGCAGGTGACGGATGCCCAGGGGGCATCAAATACCTCTTCGGTGACGGTCACTGTCGCCAGCGCCACCGGAGGCTATCGTCTTCAAGGGCGCATTGTCGCAGCGCCCTACACGGATGTTGATAGCGACGTAAATAACCCAAATGATGAGTTGGTGAGTAACGATGGCGACGCTGATCATGAGCCGCAAGTGATTGGTAATCCGGTTATTTTAAACGGTTTTGTGAGTAACCAAGCGACCGGAGTCACGGGTGAAGTATTTGGATTAAAGCCAGATAAAAACGACCTATATTCTGTTTATCTGGAAAAAGGCCAATATGTTTCTCTGCAAATTGTCAATTCAGCGGGGGCCGATATTGATTTGTATTTGTTGGATGCTGAAACCAAGGATGTGCTGTTGACCTCAACAACTGACAGCGAGTTCGAGTCCGTCAAGGCCGGTCGGGATGGGGTGTTTAATGTGTTGGTTTCGGCGATTGTCGGACAGAGTAAATATCTGTTGAAAGTAGGGGATACGTCGTACGCACCCATTACTTTAGCCGCTGGTCAGTCGGCAGACTTCGAGCCTGAGCAACTGATCGTCAAAGGTCGCAATGGCCGTCAACCCAGAAGTGTTAAACGTGCGCAACTGCGTATGTCTCATGGCAGTAACCGGCGCGCATCGCTGGCGCGATTTAATCTGCTTAATCCTCAAACCACTTCTGAATTGCAACTTGCCAGCCAATATCGTGGTTGGATGGGCCGGTTGGCGGGTAAAAATCCAAAATCGGCAGCAAAAATACGAACTCTAATGGCCATGAAAAAACTGCGGCAAGAAACCGATATTGATTATGCCGAACCCAATTACCGGGTCCATAGTCAACTGGTTCCCAATGATCCTCTGTATTCTTACCAGTGGCACCTGCCCGCAATGAACTTACCGCAGGCTTGGGATAAAACCCTTGGAAACAGCGATCTGGTGGTGGCGGTTGTTGATTCTGGGATCTATAAAGCACACCCCGATCTCGCCCAGCAACTGGTACCTGGGTACGATTTTATAGCAGATCCGAAGTTGTCCAGTGACGGGGATGGGCTGGATTCCGATCCGACCGATTCCGGTGAGAGCGTGGATATGGGGGGAGCGTCTTGGCATGGCACCCATGTGGCTGGGATCATTGCAGCTCGTATGAATAATCGAGAAGGTGGAGTGGGTGTAGCGCCCGGAGTTAAAATTATGCCGGTGCGAGCGATCGGCTTAGGCGGTGGTAATACCTATGATGTGATGCAGGCGGTGCGCTATGCCGCAGGGCTTGAGAACGACAGCGGTACCGTGCCAGCAAAGCCAGCGGACATCATCAATATGAGTATTGGTGGTGGTGGCTATTTGGAGTCTGGTCAGGAACTGTACGAAGAGGTACATGACCTTGGCATTTTCATCGTCGCGGCATCAGGTAATGGTGGTGGCAGCGATAATCTGTATCCAGCGTGCTACGATCATGTGATTTCAGTGGCGGGGACTGACTTCACTGGTACTCGCGCGTCTTATTCAAATTTTGGCCCTTTTGTTGATGTCGCGGCTCCTGGAGGCAAATTAAGTCAAGATTTGAACTCGGATGGTTATGAAGATGGGATACTCAGCTCATCT
>JBNKFP010000136.1:0-8147 GCA_050289365.1 Cellvibrionaceae bacterium
TGCCCCATGGGAAATTGGTGAAAAACTCTGCAGTTTCCGATGCTACCTGCCGACAAATCAAAATCGCATTGCTGTATAGCATGGCTGGGTGTATCCGTATAATAAAAGGTTTTATTATCCGGGCTAAAGGCAATACCATTTGCCGTAAACAGATTACCAACCCACTTCTTCACTTCACCATCGGAACTTAAGCTATAAATACTTGCACCGCCATAATCTTTCGGAGGGTACACACTTCCAGTCACCATTCTGCCATTTGCATCAGCGCGACCATCGTTGAATCGATTTTTTTCCATCCCCTCCTCGGGGTCCACAATCAATTTCCGCTCAGTACTCCAGCCATCAATTGTATAGAGGCCCGTCCTCATAGCCAGAAGAAACCCACCTTTTTCACGAAGACTGAAACAACCGATTTCTTCATCAAACTGTAAAAAGGTATCACTTCCATCAACGGGATTGAATTTATGCAACTGGCCAGCATTAATATCAACCCAATATAAAACGTTTTCTCTTTCATCCCAGCGCGGGCACTCACCTAGACTTGCTTTGATTTTTAGTGCTACTTCGACTTGATTCATGATCGCCTTATTGAATTTATTGATTGGATTTACCGTTTTACGAAAACAGGCCCCGCAGAGTACCAATGAGAGACTCACTGCCTCGTGTGCCGCTCGTGTTTTCGCGAACCCGACACGAGACTGTGACGCGCTCAATTTAGACGCCAATCTTCTCACATTACTGAATTTAGAGAAACCTTTACAAGTCGCAAGACTGAGCTGCTTAAATTTCAACCAGAATTTAAGGTGTCGCCCTGGGACCCACCACAAACCCATTGGGCTGGCGACTGCGACTGACTAAATTACGGGTGATGTGCACGTTTTGAGGCACCACATAATGGCTAAACTGAGGCTTCAGATATTCCATCTGATCTCCCCTCATTCGATGGCTGTTGATCAGCGCCAAATATTCATATGGGTTGGGTCGATAAGGCAGTGCCAATAATGGCATATCAATTTCCGATAACAAACTGTTGCCTTTGCGCTGATTGCAGCGTTTACATGCCGCCACCACGTTTTCCCATTTGTCCTCGCCACCTCGACTTGTCGGATGCACGTGATCCCGCGATAAATCGTTACATGGAAAATAACTTCCGCAATACAAACATTGAAAGTTATCTCGATGAAATAAAGCGGTGTTCGTTAAAGGTGGATGCAAACGAATCGGTGTTATGCGCTCGCCACCACAGGCCATAATTGCGGGCAAACGAATTATTGATTTTTTCCCGGAAATACGTGAATGACCTCCCGATACTTGGCGAACAACACCACCCAAGGTCCAGGACACTAAATCCCGCGCATATAAACACACCCCCTGCCGCCAGTTTAACCACTCGACAGGTTGGCCAGCCAAATTAAGGCGTAAAATCCGCGCTTCCATAAAATTCCTCTGTTCAATTGAGCAAATGAATCAGTGACCCACCAATTGATTCAATTAAACACTCGAAAATTTACGGTTGTACCTCACGACACTCGGCTCAGCGCGACCACAAAAACGAAAAACCCCGCATTGGGAAACCAAGCGGGGTTTTAGCAATCTATGATCGGTGTATTTGTAAGAGTGACGAGGATCGTGGGTCGGTGGTGCGAAAGTCGACCTTGTGGCTTTAAGATGACGTGCGAGCGCCAATTGTCTGCTTAAAGTATTGAAGACACTTCTCCTCTTCTGCAGGTGTTTAACCAAATATTACGCCTTTCTCAACATTCGTCAAGGAGTGACTCATAACATTTAGCATTAAAAATAACGAAAACCCTACTCTAATAAACTTTAGCTCAAAATTTTTAATTTCTCTACAGCACACTTTAAACTGAGCATCGTTAAGCGCTTAAGAGATCCAAGAATCAAACAGCATCCGCTCATTCTAATGAGCGCTTCAAAATCAATTCTATCTATACACAAATACACAATTAATCCATGCCATTCAAACTCAAAGATTATGCCGTTTAGATGAATATTTTATTGCAACAGTTCAACTATTTTTCGTCGACTGTCCGCATGGCATAAAGTCCTTGAATCCGTATTGCAATCGGACTGGGGAGTTCTTAGATGTGAGGCGATTTTTACTTGGAAAGGGCGGAAAAAATATAGAACAGAACGGAAACTGGAGATCAATCAACTGACCCGAGAGACCGTTAAAACATCGAGGAAAAATTATTTTCAGAAGAATAAATGAACCTTGAGCTTTACTCGCCCCAGATATTGTTTACTCAGTGCTACCTCAATCCCAGCGGTAACCACTGACAAACAAAAAGGCGTGCGCATAATATCGCCCGCCCCCAGAGATTCCAATCGTCCTTGCATCTATCCTAGATAAAAGTGCTTCCGTTCACATCCCTTATAAGTTGCTAACTCCAGACTCATAGTACATTCAAAACAAAAAAATCGAAGTTGACCCCACTCAGCCAACGCATTCCTTTGGAGTGATTCCGATTCCCAGCTTGACGAATTACTATTCCATAGTCCCTATTTCTATTCCTTTAGCAATCATCCTGATTGTTATTCCTTTTCCTTAAACTCCCTGTATCCGCATATCCTTGCTTCCACTACTCCTATACGTTCAAGTTGGCCTCCAATCCAGTCCTTATATCGCGTAACATCCCAGTCAACGCGTCCATCCCTGCTCATGCAATCCATTTGCATGTTATTCCACCACTCCTGTTGCGATCCATTGCCATCACCACTGTCCTTGTAGTCCCCATCCTGGGTCGCTCAAACCTCCGGTCTTGCGTACATCCTGTAACGAACACTCCAGGTGAACTCCGTCGCGGGGGCTGAATTCATCAGCGTACCGTCCTAGCACCCCTTACCAGCCACCAATATGACCCCTACATCATTTTGATGGCCCTCTCACAGGTTTACGTCGTCCTAACGTAAATTTGCCTAAATTCCTTTCCCTGGCAAAGTCCGTGTCGTGTCCTTACGAGAGACTATTCTACTCCTCCCCTATCGCATTCCCAGAGGAGGCAATCACTTCATCTTGTGAGATATTTCCTACAAGCGTGATCAAATAACAACCACAAATCATCGTAAATGGACTTTAATAGCAATGCGAATGACCCGGCATTACCGGCATTGAGGAACATCAATAGTGAATCCGCTGAATCAGAACTTACGGATCTCGTTGAACTTTAAGCTGAGCGCTTTGGCGTTGCACGATATGTTGAATCAAAATTTCCTGAGCCGATTGCTTCATATCGAAGAAATCAATTCGCAAGTAATGTCCATTTTCAACCAAGTCGCTAGCAACCACTCGTCCTTTGGACATGACCTTTTTATTGCTTGGGAACAACTGCAATTCGAGCTGCATGCGTGTGCCGGGGGCCAGGTCCCGATCCGATACAAAGCCGAGACCGCATGCGCTTATATTGACTTCCTTCACGCGATTGGCAATCCGATCCAGGACTCGACTCTCCATCACCAATTGGCCGACTATACGCTCAATTTTTTGGTTAAACGCCCGTATCAATGCTACGACTTTGGGGGACTCTTCACTTGCTTCAACCAATAATTTTTCAATTTTTTCATCCTGTTCGGACATGAGATCCCAAATATCCAGTGACCGATCGTTTTCGTCACTTTGTGCGTCCGCATCCAAAACCTCAAAAGAGAGCCCAATAGTCTCGTTGATGCGAAAATAGCGGCGTTTTTCATCTTTCATGGGTGGAGAACACTCCTGAAACGACGGGTTCTGTGGGTGGATGCCGGATGCTAAAAGATTTCTTCCGGCGCTAAATCAAACAGGTATTTCGGCGCTATATCCAATTCGCGAAGTATGTCTTGGCCATCGGAAGATTTCAGAACCTCTTTATCCTCTGCGGACAATTCGTCACTCAGTCCCTGCTGGATAACAATTTCCACACGCCGATTGCGTGCCCGATTCTCCGGCGAGTCGTTGGCAACCAAAGGTAAAGTGTCGGCTTTTCCCGATACCTCAAATCGCTTGGCGTCTAGCACCCCTCCGCGCATAAGCTCATGGGCAACTGATACGGCTCGCGCCGATGACAACTCCCAATTCGAACGAAAACGACTGGTGTTGATCGGTATATTGTCGGTATGGCCCTGCACAAGAATCGCCCCCGGTTTTAAGGCCAATACGGAGCGGATTTCATGCATGACATCCCGATACCTAGGACTCAATTCCGCCGACCCTGAAATAAAGGATCCTTTTTCACGAATTCGAATAATGATTTTACGACCCTGCGCCTCAACTTCCACCTCTCCAGACATAATCTGTGGATGCAGCGCCTCCGCCAATTCATAAGCGTCTTTTTCGGTCTCATGCAGTAAATCTTCTAATTTTTTCTGTAATTTTAGTTTTATACCGGCTTCTGCACCTTCATCCCCCTGCTCCACATCGTATTCTTCTGAACAGTTGACTTCGAGCGACATCTCCGTCATATCCTGAGTTTTTTGCCAAATCTCATTGATGGGTGTGGGTTCAGGCCGCCCTGGACTGAATTCTTGGGCGATGACACTGGTCCCTTTGGGCACCTCAATGACATTCAACTCTGACTGAACCCCGAATGCTTGCGCCATGGACCCGGCCAGACGTTTGAATTTCATGGCATCCATTTCGGAAAACGACAGCAGTAATACGAAAAAACACATCAGCAGGGACATTAAGTCTGCAAAGGTACCCATCCACGGCGGTAGCCCCGGAACGCAATCGCAGCTGGATTCGTCTTCATCACTCATGGCCAGTCTCTAGGTTTCTGCCACTTCACGAGCACCTTCTGGCAAATAGTTGCGCAGCATGGAGTCAATGACTCTTGGGTTCTGTCCATTTTGGATGGCCAGCAGAGCGTCTATAACAAGGTTTTTCACCATCGCCTCTTCTGCCGCTCTCAATTTGAGCTTGTCACCAATGGGGCCGCAGAGTCCATTCGCTATCACTGCGCCATAAAGAGTGGTAAGCAAAGCCACCGCCATGGCGGGACCGATCGCTTTAGGATCATCCATATTGGCCAGCATCGCCACCAAACCAATCAAGGTACCAATCATTCCCATTGCCGGAGCCATCTCCGCCATAGCACCAAAAATAGCGGAACCAACAGTATGGCGTTCGACCGCTTGATTTTTGTCCCTCGCCAACAGTCCACGTACAACGTCTGGATCGTGCCCATCCACTAACAGCTGAATACCGCGCTTTAAGAAGTCATTGCTGACCTCTTTTCCTTCAAGGGACAAAAGACCACCTTTGCGAGCTTCGTCAGCAAGGGAGACCAATTCGCTGATGAGGTCATTTATGTTCGGGTTCTTTGATATAAAGCTCTTTGCCGCAATTTTACCGGCACTCAAAAACTGCCCTAGGCCAAATTTCGCCATTACCGCGAAAATCGTCCCGCCCACGACAATGACAACGGATGGGCCGTTAATAAACATACCCAACTCGCCGCTCATAAGCATTGATATAACGATCAATGCAAAGGCACCAACGATACCTACGAGGGTTGCTAAATCCACGCGAAAACCTCAATTTTTCTGGTTAATCATCTAGGCTGTAAGGAACAGATTGCCTGGGTTTTAATACTTTTATAGTCTAATTCTAGTCGGCTTCTGGTTTCTGGCGATGAGAAATTTGAACTGCGCCACCTTAAACACTGCCCCGCTGCGATTCTGAGCAGACCGAAACCGAAAACGAGTGATCAGCTTAAGCACGCTTTTGTCCGATCACCCATCGCTGAGCGCACCAGATTAGTGCCTAGAGAAACTATTTTCTCCCATATGGAGCGAAAAATAGTTGGTTTGCAGACATCAGCGCTGAATTCTGCACCGCATTCGCATTGACCCTCCAGATCGTCTCCGGTAATGTTGCCGCTTTGATTTAGGAGTTGCCTATGCCCCCGGCAAACAAGGTTCTCGACTTTGAAAAAGCACTTGGTGAGCTCGAGACCATCGTGAGCAATATGGAAAATGGTGAGTTAAGCCTCGAAGACGCCCTAAAATCCTTTGAAAAGGGCATCAAATTGACTCGCGACTGCCAAAATGCTTTGCAGCGAGCGGAACAAAAAGTGTCTATGTTGACCCAAACAGACTCAAAAATGCTTGAGCAGGACTTTAAGCTGGACGCCGACGACTGACCTATGTCTCCTGAACTTAAACAGTTTATTGCCAGTTTTAGCAAGCGGGTCAACCAGCACTTGCAACTTAACCTGCCCACTCGTGTCCCAGGGGGAGAGCGGTTACTGGATGCCATGGCGTACAGCCTGCTGAGCGGAGGCAAACGGGTACGTCCAATCTTGGTCTATGCCAGTGCACAAGCCGTTAAGGGCGATATGTCTGCAACCTTGTTAGACCATTGCGCCTGCGCACTTGAATGCATCCACGCCTACAGCTTGATCCACGACGATTTACCCGCAATGGACGATGATGACTTACGCCGCGGCGAACCAACATGTCACATTGCCTTTGATGAGGCCACGGCCATACTGGCTGGCGACGCGTTGCAATGCTTAGCCTTTGAGATTTTGTCTACCAGCAACGGAGCCTCTCCTGTTGTGGTTTCACTCATCCGAGAGCTCAGCCGAGCCTCAGGGGCAACTGGCATGGTGGTTGGCCAAATGGTGGATTTACGCGCAGTCGAAACCGTACCGAGCATCGAACAACTGGAGGCCATGCACAACCGCAAAACCGGAGCCCTAATCGAAGCGGCCGTTACCATGGGCGCCATTGCGGGCGGGTGTAGAGATGAAGCGCAAATAGGCTCGCTCAGGCGTTTTGCCAAAGCCATAGGCCTATCCTTTCAAGTACAGGACGATATTCTCGACGTCGTGGCCAGCACCGAGCAGTTGGGCAAGCGCCAAGGGGCCGATCTAATCCGAAACAAGCCAACCTACGTAAGTCTGTTGGGGCTGGACGGCGCGCGGGCGAAAGCTCAGCAATTGCACTCCGAAGCGCTGAGTTATTTAAAGGACTTCGCCACCAGTGCCGATATCCTACGCTTGTTGTCGGCTTTTATCATCGAACGCAGCGTCTAAGGCAGGCAATGAGGGGGAGCTCGGCGTGAGCGACCCCATTCATCTTTCATGTTGGCATTAAGCTGCCGCACCAGGTTCATTCAAGCTCACTAAATCAACTGGATAGCCCGTGTCATCATAGATCTTTAACCGTACACTCCCGATTGCTCGACAAGAAAAATTCTCTCTGACTCACCTATGCCGCCACACGTTCGTATTGCGGTGTTTCCGGGCCCTCTCATACTGGTGTTGTAAAACCGAAAAATGGAGCATTGATCCTAAAATTAGTTGTTGGCGTATTTTTTGTATTAACTACCCACACGGCAAAGATTGACCGGTTGTTGACGTTTTTAGTGTATAAAACAAATTGGAACTTAAGAGTTCAAAATTTTGTCCATAAATGGAAGTTTTTTTCTTAAATAGAACGACGCAAGCAGCTATTGGCGTCTATGATTAAATAAACAACGGCTTAACATGGGCAGTCATTGGTTCGCTGACACAAGAGCATCAAATTTGCACGTTAACCGCTTGTTTAGGCCATCAATTTCTATGTAATTGACAAGTTATCGCGGTGTATTAGATGCTAGAACAGGTGATAACAAATGAGATCGAATTGAGATGTCCAAGGTATTTTTTGAGCGCTGCGGTTAGAAAATTTTTGGTAAATGAAATTTTTTATATCAATGATTGACAGTAAAGGCGACCGGTATTAAAAAGTGGGTTGATGCGGCTCGAAATGACACGACACAGAAAGACTTTCTTTCAGGTTCTTGTGTACATAGAAGTAACAAATTTGACTCGAATTGAACACAGACAAACAACGACCGCAACCCCCAATTTGGGGTTGCGAACAAGCTAAAGCAGTGACCTTAAAATTGCACTGCCAAAAGCATAAAGCATTCCATTTTGCCGTTTGGAGGGCCATTTGATGTCGATTTTCAATCACTATAAAGAGCGATTTGAATCCACTCAACAGGAAGAGTTATCGATCCAGGAATACCTGGAGCTGTGCAAGTCCGACCCCAGTGTCTATGCAACGGCCGCCGAACGCATGCTGTTAGCGATAGGTGAACCCGAGCTGGTAGATACCTCAAGGGACTCTCGCTACAGTCGAATTTTTTCCAACAAAATCAT
>JBNKFP010000137.1:0-8027 GCA_050289365.1 Cellvibrionaceae bacterium
GTAAATCGGCCATCACTTCAATCAGTGGTTGCGCTTCCGGATAGCCATTCTCCGGGGAAAGACACAGTAAATCTCCCAGAGTCAGTCCGCACCAAGGTGCACGAAGTAGAGCAAACCACGAAATTCGATCCATTGGATCTAACAGGGCTTGGCACAAGGTCAAAATATCTTGCACCGCTGGCAAGTCTGCGAGGGGAATTAAATCCAGCGCACGATAGCGCAAACCGGCGCTGCGACAAGCCGCTGCCGCGCGCGCTGCATGAGAGCGATTGCGCACCAGAATGGCAATACTGGTGTGCGCATTCTGTTGCCAAGCCTGCTCAATAATCTGCACCATCTTGTCACTTTCTGAGCGCCCATCTGTGCCCTTTTCACTGAGGTATAAGGTCACCGGCTCGCCGTCTAAATCCGGGCGAAAATCATCGGCTTCGGCAAAGGCCACCGCTCCTGCGGCGATATTATTTTGAGCGGGAAAAGCTTGGGCAAAAGTTTGATTGATCCAGCGCACCATTTTTCCCTGCGAACGAAAATTGGATTTCAGCTGCAATGGCGTCAAGGGCACATCGGCGAGGCCGTTGGCCTTACAGTGCAAAAACAAGCCGACTTTGGCGCCGCGAAAACCGTAGATTGACTGCATGGCATCGCCCACACAAAACAGTGTGCGACCGTCACCCGCCTGCCACCCCAGGGTCAACTTGGCCAGCAATTCAACCTGTCCAAATGAGGTGTCCTGAAACTCATCCACCAAAATATGTTCGATGCGCTGATCCAAACGCAGCGCCAGTTCTGTTGGCGCATGCTCATCGCCAAGGGCTTCGCGAGCGCGTTCACTGATTTCAATAAAGTCAACTTCTTGCGCTTGCGCAAAAACAACGCGTAAATGGGCCAAAACGACCGGTAGCAAGGTCAGCAACTGTTGCAACACAGGCCACTGTTGTTCGGAGTATTGCGCGCTTGGCCAATACTCTATTTCTTGCAAGGCTTGATGCAGGCCAGGAATTTCCGCCAACTGCGCCACCAACAAAGCCATGGCTTCCTTTTTCTGTTTCGCCGCCGTTTTTTCCTCTTTGGTGGTTCCCGCAGGAAATCCGCAGCGCTTATCCACCTTGATACGCAAGCCACCGGCCTGTGTCAGCAGTAATTGCTTAATCGCTTGCCATTGGCGCAACCCCGCTTCATCCGCTGCGGGCCAGCTTTGCTGCAGGTCGATATTGTGCAAAGCAAGGATATCGCTGCGACTGTTTTCCCGTTGCATATTGTCGGCGGCGTATCCGGCCAGCTCGAATAAGCTTTGGCGCAGCTGATCGGGATGATCGCCCTGGGTAAAATAGTGTTGTAATTGTTCCACCTTTTCCAACAGGACTTCCTGTAACTGTGCCTGCATCACGCGCCGAATATCGTCTTTTGCCAAACTGCTTTGCAACACCGGAATCCAACTGTCCCGCGCTTTTAACATAGCAACCAACAGCGCGATCAGTTTGTTCTGATTGTTGTCGAGGTGGGCCAGAATA
This sequence comes from Cellvibrionaceae bacterium, assembly GCA_050289365.1. Taxonomy (GTDB): domain Bacteria; phylum Pseudomonadota; class Gammaproteobacteria; order Pseudomonadales; family Cellvibrionaceae; genus JBNKFP01. The sequence continues at coordinate 1,512 of JBNKFP010000137.1, forward strand.
AAAGCTAAGGCATCGGCCCAAGGCACGTCCTGTTCGAGGCTGAGCAACACATTTTTTATGGCTTTTTCGTACAGGGCATCGGCATCCTCTGCCGGATTAATATTAATTCCCAGTGACGCTTGTAGAGGCAGTGTTTGATTTAAAAAGGCACACAAGCTGTCGAAGGTGCGAATCTGCAAACGATTGGGGTTTTGCAAAAGGTTCCACCCCAATCGAGTATCCACTTGTAATGCCGCACGAGCCAAAGCCCAAGTGGTTTTACCATGGTCTTCAGCAGGCTCAGTCCCCAAGCCTTTTTGCAGGGCTGACAAAATACGCTCACGCATTTCGGCGGCGGCCTTGCGCGTAAAGGTGATCGCTAAAATGGCTTCAGGTTGCTGCACCCGCGCCAGCAAAGTCAGCACCCGCTGAGTCAACAATTCAGTTTTACCGCTGCCAGCCGGCGCTTCACAAATAAAAGATTGCTCTGGATCGAGAGCCCGCTGACGCTCGTTAAAATCAACCGGCCTAGTCACCTGTTTGGTCTCCCATGGCCACACTATTATCGTCGTTGATGCGGCACAGATTTTTTAGCTGGCAATAGGTGCATGTCACTTGAATGGCTTTTGGATCGACTTCAGCATGGCCTTCAAAAAAATTGCGCGCCAATTGTTTCAAAGTGATATCCCAGTGCCGCACAAGTTCAGCCCAACTCGTGGGCATATCCCATTTTTCCAGCGCACTGACACCCTGCAGAGAATCCATCTCCTCGCCCGCAGTAATACCTTTGATCGCGAGTTCATGTCGATTGATTTGGGCAAAAGCAGCCGCACTGATTTGCGCTTCATTCATCAGCACATAGAGCGGAATTTGCGGTTCCTCAGGACGCGCACCAAACCATTTTTTAATGTCAGTTTGACCGGTTTTGTAGTCAATCACCATGAGTTGATCTGTTGCTAAAATATGATCGATTCGATCGTAGCGCAGCTGCAATACCAAACCATCCAAATCAAATTGCTGACTGCGCTCTTGGAATTGCACGACAAAAGGTTGCCGTTGTTTTTCGATGTCCAGCCACTGGGAAATCAATTCGCAGCTGCGCTGGCATTCCAGTTCGCGCACTCGCGCCCCAATCAGAGCAACGGATTTAAGTTGCGCCCAAGCAGCTTGTACACTCAAAACAATGACATTTCGCAAATCCGCATCGCTCAGCGCCAATAATTTTTCCTGTGTGCGCAACTGCCGCCAAATCATTTCCAGGGCTTTATGAATCAAATCGCCGCGAATCAATCCGGTAATGCCTTCTTGATAGGTTTCTTTTGCCAGCGCCAGCAAACGATGTTCGGCAAATGCCTTAAAAGGACAGAGGGCTTGGTTTTTTATCAACCCTGTACCACCGCGATAATTTCCGGTTTGCGATACCGGCGGTGCGCGGTAGTCCAACACCTGCTCCAAAGCTTGCGGAGGATTGAGTTGCGCATGGTTTGGCAAAGACTCGCCCGTAATCTGTTCGGGCTTAATGACAGAAAGGGATTCCAACAGGGGACTGATGCGCAAAGGTTGATCGCCGTCCATTTGCGGAAAGCTGAAAATCACCTGATAAGCACTCGTTTGCAAACGTTCGGTCAAAGTTTTTGCCAGCGTCAATTCTCTCTGCGCCGAAGCTCGCGGCATATCCCAGCTTTTTTGTAATCGCAACGGCAGCAGTGGATTGGGCTTGGTCGGTTCGGGCCACACGCGGTAATCCAAACCCATAACCCACAGATAATCAAACTGCATACCGGCAGCTTCTAATAAACCCAAGACTTGCACCGGTGACGTCTCGGTTTGCGGATGAAATGGTGTATAAGCCAAGCGATTTAATTCGCTGAGTGCCTGCTGGCCAGTGACCGCCTCACCCTGCACCAAATCCAATTCCGCCAACTGTTGCAATAGATGCGGCCAATGACTGGCCTGTTGAAATTCCAGGGTATCTAAGGTTCTCGGGCCGGGAAAACCCAGCTTTTGCACGGTGCTATTGAATATTTCCGCCCACCGTTGAAAAGTCATTTTTTTAAAACGGCAGGGATGCGCTTCCCGCTCAAAATCCTGTAGCTGTTGCACCCAGGGTTGATCGCTTTTTTCCGTTAATTTTTGTGCAAATTCGATGCATTTTGGTACTGACACCTTGGCATAATCTCGCGTCAGTTGTTGCGCTAGATAGAGGCGCTGACGCCAGTGTTGGGTAGACCATAAAAAGGGCGAGCTGAGTATTTGACACAGGTCTTTGACTTCAACCTCCTGGCCAAATAGTTTCAATGCGAGTAGAGCGCTGGCCATTAAAGGTGTTTGTGCCAAGGGTTGCGCGGCGGAAATATTAAATCCGGGAGCGTGGCGAGTCTGCCCCAGTTTTAAAATCTGCGGTTCAAAAACCTCATTTAAAATACTGTGCACTTGGGCGCGACGTTGCGCCAAATCGGGAACCACCAACCCAATTCGCGGCGGTGCTAGATTCTGCTCAAGATGTTGACGCAAAAGGCTCGAAGCCCAGGTAGCGGCTTTACGAATTTCCTCTTGATGATCGGCGAGAGCCGCGCTTTGACAGTGAGACTCCAATTGCAGATTGAAATATTCCAGCTGAATATTTTGATCCTGAAGAAGTCTTAGCAGAGTTTGTTCAAGGGGGCTGAGGTTATCAAAGCCCACCAAAATTAAACGCTTTAGAGGCAAATGCTGCAATTGTACCGATTGACCAATAATGATTTGCGTGCGTTGGACTTCATCCATCCAAGCGTTTTGCTCGCAGCGTTGTTCGAACGCGCTGACACACTTATTGAATAACTGTGTTTCGGGACTGTCATCGGTTAAATCGTCGAGGGATTTACACCACAAGCGCAAGGACTTCCAACCTTGCATCACCGATTCAACCACTGAATCCGCCGATAAAATAGGAGAATCCGCCAAAGCCTCAGCGACTATGTCAGCCCAAAGCTTACGTTGCTGATGAGGAAGCAGCAATGTCTTGACTTCAGCTTCGGCTAAACCATTCAGCAAAAGTTGTTGCCAAATGCGTTCGAGCCAAAGAGGCAGAGACAGACAATTCAATTCCGGCCATACCTGGGTTTGAGAAGTTTCCGTTTGTGTCCGCAGAGAGGATTGCCAAATGTGCCATTGGCTCAATAAAAAACGACTTAAACGCTGATTAGCTGTGATCACTACCGTATGGTGATCGACCGCCTGAAATAATTCCGCATAGCCAGGGAATAAAGTCACCCATTGCCTCCGAAAAGACGTTGGAACCAATTTTTCGGTTCGCCGTTTTGGTCGCGACTGCCACCGCAACCAAATTGCTTTTTTGGCTCCGAGCCGGCAATAAACGGCAGCAAAATACCATTGTCACAGCGCTCAGAAATCCGCTTTCCAGTGAACCTATGCACGTATATCTCCGTAACACCGCGAGGCGTCTCCGGGGTGTATGCTTGCAATCCCACCTGCTGAAATACACTACCCCAAACCGTCAATGCGCCTGCAGCACCGGTTAACCTCGTCGGTAAATTTTGATCGTTGCCAACCCAAACCACGCCCAACCACTGCTGATTAAAGCCAACAAACCAACTGTCCCTTAATTCATCGGTGGTACCGGTTTTACCGGCGATATTCAGCGCCTTGGGCAAATAGTTTTGCAGTGATCTACCGGTGCCCTCAGCCACCACATTTTGTAGTGCACGATCGATTACATAGCTGGCCTGAGCGGAGACAACAGATTGCCGCAGCTGACCATTTCCACCCAATAGCTGCCCCTGTTCATCGACCACTGCAATAATCGTGTGCAGTGGTGTGCGATACCCAGCGGCAGCCATAGTAGTGTAGGCCTGAGCCATTTCAATCGGCGCCATTTCTTGCGCCCCCAACGCGGTAGACGCGAATGGCGCCAGGGGTGACAGTACACCCAGTAATTTTGCATTTTCGACAATTTTTTCTAAGCCAACATCCAAGCCCAAACGCACCGTAGCAATATTGTAGGAATTCTTCAGTGCTTCCCACATAAATACATTGCCATGAAAACGCTTATCGTAATTTTTCGGTTCCCACATGGGTTGACCGGGTAATTGCAACTGCAATTGGGTATCGTCGAGTTCGGATACTAAGCTGTAGCGATCTGGATGTTCAAGCGCACTCAAGTAGACCACCGGTTTCATCAGCGAGCCCACCTGACGTTTTGCATCCAAAGCGCGATTAAAACCGTCATATTCCGCTACACGGCCGCCGACCAAGGCCGAGATTTCTCCATTTTGCGGATTGGCAATTACCACTGCGGTCTGCAAAAATCCCGCTGCAAGATGACGCTGAGCTTCCAATTGACTCAATCTTTGATCGACGCTGCGCTCGGCAATTTCCTGAACAATCGGATCCAGGGTGGTAAATATTCGCATCCCGCTTTGCTTGATTTGCTCACTGTCGAATAGACTTTCCAACTCGCGAAATACACGATCCAAAAACGCAGGAAATTCTCTGCTATCGACCACCGTTTTGGCAACTGTAAGCAAAGGTTGTTCTTGGGCCAAAGTGAGCTGTTCCTCGCTGATGTAATTTTGCTCTCGCATTTCGGCCAGAACCAAATTGCGTCTTTGCAAAGCTCGCTGAGGGTGTCGTCGGGGATTGTAATAAGACGGCCCTTTGAGCATGGCAATTAAGGTGGCGCTCTGCGCGAGATCCAAATGTTCAACGGACTGGCCGAAATAAAATTGACTTGCCAATTCGATTCCATGAATTGCGCGGCTACCATCCTGACCAAAATACACTTCGTTTAAATAGGTCTCTAAAATATCGTTTTTGTCATAGCGCCAATCGAGAATCAGCGCCATTAACAATTCATTGAATTTTCGTTTTAAGGTGCGCTCTGGGGTGAGGTAGAAATTTTTAACCAACTGCTGGGTTATGGTGCTGCCACCCTGCATTCCACGCCCACTCAAAGTGGCCACTGCTGCGCGCGCTAAAGATCGCAAGTCCACGCCCCAGTGTTGATAAAAACGTTGATCTTCAGTTGCAATTAGAGCTTGAACGAGTGTAGTCGGGATTTGCGCAAATTGAATGAGCTTCCGGTCTTCATGGTCTTCACCGCGATTGCCACCAGCCAGGGCGAGCGGCTCCAAGCGCAACTCCGTCAAATCTTGCCCGGTCAAATGATTTTGCAAGGTACTGATAAAACCGTTGGTGAAGGTCAGGTGGACCCACTGTCCCGCCTGGAGACCATCCCAAAACTCAAAGTCGCGGCTGTAGAATTCCAGATAAGCACCGTGATCCGTATATTGGGCGGGGGCACTTATGGCATCAACGGCTTGAAAATGCAATTTTTGGAGTTCGCTGAGCAGTTGATCTTTAGTCCATTTTTTTCCCGAATACAAAATCAGAGGGCGCGCATAAATTCGTGTGGGAATGCTAAAGCGCTGACCTTCAAATTTTTCAGCAACCACTCGGTTTAAATGCACACAATAGAAAATCAGCAACAGACATAGACTGCAAAGCAAAGTAAAAAAAATACGAATTATTTTCGCGCGGCGCAACAACCTTTTCAGCTGAAATCCACCGTCGAGCAGTTTAAGCGTCAACCTTTGCAGCCACCAAAGCAGAGATAACCAAAGCTGCTTCATAGGTACTGCAAATTGAATAGACTTGGAATGTTACACATTGAATAGTCGATTGGCATCGCCGTAATAATCTGTTGGTGACCGTTTTCCACTTGATTAATTTAATTGCTGAGTAAATGGTGGCAAAGATTTTAATATGGCCGAACCGTAGCGTTTGCTGGTCAAGCGCCGATCCAATACGGTCACACTGCCCGCATCCGTCTCAGTGCGCAATAAGCGACCGCAAGCCTGAACCATTTTTATGGCTGCGTCGGGAACCGAAATTTGCATGAATGCATTGCCGCCCTGCTTTTCGATCCATTCAGCCATGGCCGATTCCACCGGGTCGTCGGGCACGGCAAATGGAATTTTGGCAATAATCACATGGCGACAATAATTCCCCGGTAAATCCACCCCTTCAGCGAAGCTGGCCAAACCAAATAAAATGGAAAGCTTGCCTGCGTCCACACAGGCACGGTGTTTATCCAGAATGATTTGCTTCGTCTCATTGCCCTGCATCAAAATGTGTTCACGCCACTCTCGGGGTAGCCCGTCAAACACCTCCAGCATTTGCCGTTTAGACGCAAACAGAACCAAGCTAGCGTCCTTGTCCTTAATTAATTCCGGCAAAAGTTCAATAACACTGGCGGTATGCTCCTCCACTTTGTTGCCATCAACCGCTTTGGCGGGTACGACCAAGAGTCCGTTGGTAGTGAAATCAAAGGGACTGGGCACCACTTCATAGTGCGCATCTGCCGGTGTTCCTGCGCGCAAAACAAAGCGATCAAAACTCCCCAAAGCTGTCAGCGTGGCTGACGTTGCAATGGCTGCACAACACTGCTGCCACAGATGCTGGTCCAAGGTGCTGGATGCCAGTACGGGGCTGCTGACTAATTCAAAATCCGCGGTCTCATCATCGCCGATCAAAGTC
>JBNKFP010000138.1:0-7981 GCA_050289365.1 Cellvibrionaceae bacterium
CCGGTTAGAACCACACTTTATTCGCCGAAGTGAGCATCCGCACTTAAACCGAGACGGTTCCCCCAAGTCACTCAGCCGACTAAACCCGATTCGAAACCGCTGTTGTTCACCAATTTTTCGGATTCTGCTGCACCCTCAATCACAACACTGTCCAACAGAATACCCGCTTCGATGGCTGGACCATCAAAATAGAGAGCCTCTTCCGGTCGGGGTACAATCTGGCTGCATGACTGAACCGCGGACGGGAGTCCAGTCGGTGTCCGTCAAAGTCGCACTGCCAGGTCTCGGTACCGTTATCACACACGGTTTTTGCGGTAAATTTTCGTATTATCCGTACTAGAACCCGATACTTTTACCCAAACTGATGCGCCGTACTCTTCCACGGCAACCACTCGTGACAGGCCCCTGCCACGTTCCCAGCGACTACTGTGCATAAGACCGTTAACCTTATAACTGGCGACGGAAGACAAAGCACCGCCCCACACTGTCCAACCTGCAATACCCTTTTCAAAATCACCATTACTCGCCAAGTTGGAGCTGTGCACGGCCAAGACCAACATTTGGCGCATATTGACGTCATCGAGATAAAATTCTACCCCTGCATCAAGTCCTTCAAAGCACACAGTCATATCGCTTGCGCCGCAGGATGGCACATAAAACTCGCCACTTAAGAAGGACAGCCGTCAGCATTGGCGCCTTGGATGTGGATCCTTGCCTTCACAGGATGCCAGGCTAAGGGTTCTTCTATGACATTGGTGCGATTGCTGACCAACATTGCGCTGACACCACCCGCTCTGAATGTATTGACTTGCATTTCACATCCACCTCAGAATCACCTTCGTTCTGATCGGAACTGGAACCCAAGTCGCCTGGTTTTGAAAATGGCCGCTTGCGACAGAAAAGCCGTTCTCGATTTATTTAAAGGGTGTTGTCACTACCGGGCGTAGCAAGAGTGAACAGATACAATACCGCCAACCAAATATCGACATTGCTACAACTTCAAAAAATATTTTTGTAAACTCAGATATTAATTTCTATAGATGAATTTATTTTTAATTCAATATATTCTTATTTTTATTGGTGCCATTGATTCATTATAAAAAACTAAAAATGTCAGTCTATTTAATGCAGGTTATTTTTAGTGGCGCTGACACTGCCACGAAACAGATTTAATCACCAGCAATTCACATAAATTGCTGGCTCACAGGAAATCCAAAATTTAAACCTCCGCTGCAGCCTCACCAAACCGATAAGCCGTCGATCAGCAAAAGGCGTTCCAACTTCAATCTTTCCAATGATAGCGCCAAATGGGTCATTGATCATAAAGCACCGATTATTCCGCAAAACCGTGATTAACTATTTTAGGGGTTGAAAAAAAACTTTTTGCCCGTATTATAAAAAGCGTCTGATCACTTTCGCCATGGCTGCATTGTCGCCCCTTAAAGCAAGGTACCCAAGTAACATGCAGCTCTAACTCTCTCCCGAACACGCTATAGCACATTCTATACGCGGTATGCCGGGTAATGAATCACTAAAATGTGGAGCAATGCCTCAACATAAAGTAGTTTTAAAGCAATCCGCTCTGTTTTTCGACTTTGACGGGACTCTAGTAGAGCTTGCCCCTACTCCAGATGCCGTTGTGGTGCCCACCAATGTGCGCCGACTTATTCAGAATCTAAGTAATGAGACCGATGGTGCCGTCGCGATTATTACAGGGCGTAACTTAGGCTCACTGGACTCGCTACTCAATTTGCCTGATATTGCTGCTAGCGGCAGTCACGGCGGTGAATGGCGCCAATTCGGTAGCGAAATATCAACCCTACCGGCACACTATCTGTTACCAGATAATCTCGCAACCTCTCTTACTGAGCTCGCCCATCGACACCAATTGATCTTCGAAAATAAACGATTTTCGATCGCAATACATTTTCGGGACAAACCGCATTTAGAAGATGGGCTCAGCACCGAACTCGAACAGATCCTAAAAGCGTACCCCAGTTTTTTAATTCAAGACGGCAAAATGGTACGCGAAATCAAGCACCAAAATATTCATAAAGGCGCCGCCATTGCCCGATTTATGGAATGCAATCCTTTTCGCCATAAAACCGCTGTTTTCTTCGGTGATGATGTCACGGACGAATATGGATTCGACTGGGTAAATCACCATGGCGGAATTTCCATTAAAATTGGAAATGGTCCCACCCAAGCACAACATCGGCTCGCATCGATCAATGAGTTAACCCAATGGCTGTTCCAGCTCTATGAAACCGGAGAGATTTTTTTATGAGGCAACAAAGCTTAGATTTAGCCCTAATTGGGAATTGCTCGATTGGCGCATTGGTTAATAAGCAAGCGGAAATTGTCTGGTGTTGTATGCCCCGATTTGATGGTGAGCCGATTTTTGGCTCGCTGCTGCAAAAGTCGAACCCGGACAATCATGGCACCTATCAAATTGTGATAGAAGACTTTTCTCACAGTGAACAAGAATACGTAAAAAATACCGCTATCTTAGTCACCCGCCTGTATGACAAGCACGGAAGTGGCGTTGCGGTCACGGATTTTGTCCCACGCTTTAGTCAATTTGGTCGCACCCATCGACCGACCAGTATTTTCCGGAAATTAGAACCCATAGGCTCGCCACGAATTACCGTAAAGTTGCGCCCCGCTGAAAACGATTGTCATTCACCCATGCGTCGAGTACAAGGTAGCAATCACATCAGTTATATCGGAAAAGCCATTAATTTGCGCCTGACCACCAACTTATCCGTCACCGCAGTCATGGATGAAATACCGGTTATTTTAGACCAACCTAAATATTTAATTCTCAGTTCCGACGATTCTGTAGAGGATTCCTTGTCCCAACTTGTGGAACGATTTCTCCATGAAACGGAACAATATTGGCTTGAATGGTCGCGATTTTTGGCGATCCCGTTTGAGTGGCAAGATGCCGTTATCCGCGCCGCAATCACGTTAAAGCTCAGTGCCTTCGAAGATACCGGAGCGATCATCGCTGCCTTTACCACATCGCTTCCCGAAGCGGCTGATACGGAGCGTAATTGGGACTACCGTTTTTGTTGGTTGCGCGACAGTTATTTCACGGTGCACGCATTAAATCGCTTAGGCACCACCAAGACCATGGAGCAATACTTACAGTATTTAGTCAATATCGTGGCAGATTCTCGCGAGGAACATTTGCAGCCGGTATTTTGCATTAACGGCAGCCGTGAAATGCCAGAACGAATATCGGAACATTTGGATGGCTACCGAGGTATGGGCCCAGTGCGCTTTGGCAACCAAGCGGCAGAACAAATTCAACACGATGTTTACGGAGCCGTTGTCCTGTCGGCAATGCAAATGTTTTTTGATGAACGTATTCGCAGCAAAGGAAATGAGCAATTATTTCACCTGCTTGAAAAAGTTGGAGACCGGGCATACCGTTTTTATAATAAGCCCGATGCTGGTTTATGGGAATTGCGTGGCAGCAAACATATCCATACATTCTCGTCCATTATGTGTTGGGCCGCTTGCGATCGTTTGGCCAAAATTGCCGCTCGCCTAGGAATACCAGAAAGACAATCCGTTTGGCAAGAACGCGCCAACTTGATTCATACTGAAATCAATCAATATGCATTCAATACCACATTGCAAAGCTATACCGCAACCTGGGGAGGGGACACCATGGACGCCAGTTTGCTGCTCGCATGTGAACTGGGTTTTGTTAGCGGTGACGATCCTAAATTTCAAGGCACCGTAAAATGTGTCGAAGCGAAATTAAAACCGGAAGGCAGTAAGTATTTATTTCGCTATATTACCGAAGACGATTTTGGCGCACCGGAAAATGCGTTTACCATCTGCAGTTTTTGGTATATAGACGCACTTACTGCCTGTGGCCGCAAAAATGAGGCGCGCGCTTTATTTGAGGATTTATTGTCTAGGAGAAATCACTTAGGGCTTCTGTCCGAAGATATTAACCCAGAAACCGGCGAGCTCTGGGGAAATTTCCCACAGACCTACAGCATGGTTGGCATCATCAATAGCGCGCGAAAACTGAGTAAAAGTTGGGAGGAAGCGCTTTGAGTCGACTTATTGTTGTATCCAATCGTGTGGCACGCCCTGCCATCGCCAGTAAAGGTTCTGAGGGAGGGCTGGCGGTCGGCGTGAAGGCGGCGATGCAAGATGCCGGCGGTGTATGGTTTGGCTGGAATGGTAAAATCGAGAATCGTGCGAATATCGAACCACAAGTCGATCAGCTAGAAAACATAAGCTATGTCACTACGGGCTTAACTCAAGCGGAATACAATACTTTCTATAAAGGATTTTCCAACAGCGTACTCTGGCCATTGTTCCATCAGCGACCGGAGCTTATGCGCTATAGCCTGAAAGACTATCAAGGATACCTAGAGGTCAATCAAAAATTCGTCAATCATTTAAAAAAATTCCTGCAACCCACCGACACCATTTGGATTCACGACTACCACCTTATTCCTATGGGGGCCATGTTCCGCAAGGCCGGGCTTAAAAACCCAATCGGATTTTTTTTACATACACCTCTGCCGCCACTGGATTTACTGCGCACCATTCCTTCCCATAAAGACTTACTCGAATATCTATTGCACTACGACTTAGTTGGCTTTCAAACAGAAACGGATTTACGGGCATTTCGGGAAAGCGTTCAATACAGTCTTAAAGGCAAGGCTTATCAAGACGGCTATTTGCAGTTAGGTGACTTGCGATGCTATGCCGCCGTTTATCCAATCGGTATTGAAAGTGACTCCATCCCAAGCCTAATTGAACGGGGTAAGGTTTCTCAGGATTATCAGCGCTTGGCGTCCTCACTCGGCAATCGTAAACTGATGATAGGAGTGGATCGTTTGGATTATTCCAAAGGCTTGGTTGAGCGTTTTAATGCCTATGAAAAACTGCTGAACAACCGACCGGATTTACACCGTGAAATTGTGTTTTTGCAAGTGGCGCCCACTTCCCGCGCCGACCTGCAAGCTTACGGTGACCTAGCCCAGCAGATCGACAGTGCCGCCGGTCATATTATCGGATCTTACGCCGATTTTGACTGGATGCCACTGCGCTACATCAATCGCGGATTTCGCAGAAATGCCATTTTTGCCATGTACCAGCTCGCTCGAATTGGGGTGGTAACGCCTTTGCGAGACGGCATGAATTTGGTGGCCAAAGAATATGTCGCGGCACAAGATCCAGAAAACCCAGGGGTTCTGGTGCTGTCAAAAATGGCTGGCGCGGCTGCAGAGTTAGACGCAGCGGTCATCGTCAATCCTTATGATCGCGATTCGGTCGCACAAAAATTGGCCTATGCGATTGATATGCCTCTGGGCGAACGAAAAGAGCGATGGCAAAGCATGATGGCCATACTGAAGAAAAATAATATTCATCAGTGGAACAAACACTTTAAACACGATTTAATGGCCGCTCACGCCAATAAGCACCGAATTCCGACAACACCACCAACCGAATGCCTTTTTTAGCTTCAAAACGATTGCGGGCAAACGCACAAAACTGATTCGAAGCGATGCCCAAATCACCGAAACATTCACTAAACCGTTTGGATGTTGATTGTGCAGCCAGAAAACTTCTATAAAACCGGACACAACTGTTGGCGCATTGAACAGGCAAGCAAAGTCGCATTTCTAATCGATGGCGCCGATTATTTCTATGCATTGCGCGAAGCACTTAAAAATGCTCAGCAATCGGTATTGATTATCGGCTGGGATATATGCAGCGATTTTGCCCTGGTTCGCCCAGGCGATCACCCAGGGTCTTACGATCCCGATAAAGACGATCTACCGGCTGAACTCGGACCTTTACTCAACAAACTTGTGGAACGCTCTTCTTCGCTCACAGTCAATGTTTTAAATTGGGATTTTTCGGTTCTCTATGCCAATGGCCGCGAATGGTTTACTCAGCTCAAAATGGATTGGATCACCAATCCAAGATTGCATTTCCGGGTCGACAATAAGCACCCTACCGGGGCTTCTCAGCATCAAAAATTCGTGGTCATTGACGATAAGGTCGCTTTCGTCGGTGGCTTAGATATTACTCGCGGACGCTGGGATACTTCTGACCATCGCGCAAACGACTCGCGCCGTGAAGAGCTCGGCGAAATTTCTCAACCCTTTCACGATGTGCAAATAGCACTTGAAGGCAATGCCGCGAAAAGTCTGGGAGACCTTGCACGAGAGCGGTGGCGAGAAGCTACGGCGCAAGAGTTACCCATACCGGATGCCACAAACGATTCTCCCTGGCCGCAACACTTGGCAGCAGATATGCAAGACGCGGAACTGGGGATTAGCCGCACAATGCCCACGTTTCGCGACCGCGAAGCCATTCAAGAAATTCAACAGCTATTAATCGATGCGATCTACAGTGCGAAAAAATCCATTTATTTAGAAAACCAATATCTCACCGCAGATTCTATCGGCGCAGCACTGAGCGATCGTCTTCAGGATAAAGATGGACCTGAAGTGATCATTATTTTGCCCTATAAAACCGACGGATGGCTGTCACAGTTCACCATGGATGTCATTCGAGAACGGCTGCTCGCCCGCCTCAAAAAAGCCGATCACTACCATCGCCTTAAAGTACTTTACCCTCATCATGAATCTCTTGGCGGCATCACCATCAATGTTCACGCAAAGGTGCTGATCGTGGACAATTGTTTTGCCCGCGTGGGTTCAGCGAATTTTAACAATCGATCACTGGGGCTGGATTCCGAGTGTGATGTATCCGTCTGTGTCAACTCACAAAATTCCGAGAGCGAAAACCAGAAAAAAGCAATTGATCACTTTCAAACACGATTGATTGCCGAGCACCTCGATCACAGTTGCGACCGAGTTGCCGAGCAAGTTAAACAGCTAGGAGGATGGATTCCCGCCATTGAAGCCTTACAAGGAAATGACCGCACATTAAAACCCCTGCCGGAAAAAGTGACACCAGAAGTGGATCGGTTGGTACCAGAAACGGATATTGTCGACCCGATTCAACCCATAGATCCGAGCCGGTTGATGACCGACCTTCTGGTAAAGCCACGCCATCGTCCTTTACGTCAGCGCTTTATGCTGTTTGGCAGCTTGTTTTTCGCAATCTTTTTAGTCACCGCTTTGTGGCATTGGACCCCGCTCAACCAGTGGCTGGATCTGAAAAATTTAATGTTGATCGGTCAAGACTTAAAACAGTCTCCCTTTGGCCCAATTCTATTTGTCTTGGGAGCCACTTTTGCGAGCCTATTTGGATTTCCAATTACCATACTCATCGCACTGTCAATGCTGCTGTTCGATCCGATTTTGGGCGTCATATTTGCCCTTGCCTCTATCGGCACCAGTGCTTTAAGCCATTATTGGGGAGGTCACGTCATTGGTCGCAATCGATTAAATCGTATTGCGGGAAAGCGTTTAAAGCTATTGCAAAAAAAATTGAAGCAGAATGGAGTTTTGGCTGTCTTCGCTGTACGCATCATTCCTGTAGCACCCTATGTGATTGTTAATCTTGCCATGGGCGCACTCGGGGTAAAATGGCATCACTATATATTGGGTACACTACTGGGGTTTTTACCAGGAACCCTTGCCTTAGCCATTTTCAGTGACCGAATCGAGGCCACACTAAAACAACCCGATTTGACCAGCGTCACCTCATTGGTGGTGGCCAGCGTGGTGATTATCGCGAGCATTGTTATGCTGAAGCGCTGGTTAAAAAACCGCACCCAACGCAGCGCATCATGATAAGGCTTGCGACCTATAATATCCACCGTTGCATCGGCACCGATGGCGTTCGCTCACCGGAAAGAATTTGCGCAGTCCTGAAAGAATTAAATGCAGATGTTATCGCCCTGCAAGAAGTTGAATCCACCCACGAAAAAAGTACCGATGTTCTCGCTTGGTTTGCTGAGGAATTAAAGATGCACAGCATTGCGGGACCCACCCTGGAGAAAACCGATACGCGCTACGGCAATGCA
>JBNKFP010000139.1:0-7975 GCA_050289365.1 Cellvibrionaceae bacterium
GAGCCCAAGCAGAAAAGTAGTAGGTATAGCCTTCGGTTACGGCAATCCCCTCCGGCCCAATTGCGATAGCGCCAGGTTCGACACCTACACCCGCTATCGAAACTTTGTAAGAGGTGCTACCAGAGTAGTACTGCGCCTTACTCAGACCGTATGTCGCAGACGCCGTCGCGTCAACATAAGCCGCCCAACCGGTCGCTTCGGTTTCGCTGTCTTCCAAATTTCCATTAGTAACAACGCCGTTGTCAGGCAGGGTTTCATTACGATTTTCAGGCGGCGCCGAAACCGTCCCGGAGCTGCTCTTTTTAAAATCGTCCCAAAAACAGGCTGATAAACTTAACGAAATGACGCCAACCAGCAGAAGTCTATTCAACATTTTTATACCTTCTAATAATTATTCTTAATAGATTTCGAGTACACAATTGATAATTCCCAGATAGCCTGACGATTATTTTGGTAAGAGTAGGTCAGCGCTTGTAGTCGCCTGATAGCATACCTTTGCAAATCTAGTGTGTCTAGATAAAGGCACATATCCAGTCATTCTAGAAATTGGACTTCTTTGCCGAAGAACACCACCACCCCTCACCACCAAATCCTTTTAAATTCAAATAATTAGCCCAGCCCTACTGCTAAAGATAAGCTTCAAATTGGCCACGTCTGTCCAGATTTCTTGAGAGAAACACTGACGAACAGCCAAAGCTTTAACCTATACACAATCAAACAGTAGTCATATTGTTCAATTTTTTCAGCATTTTTTGATAAAAAATTATTGCTCTTTGTAGAAATCATCCAACACATAAAGCTAGGCTGTAGTCACGGTAAGCCCACGGAGCCCCCAAAGACATATATACACTTGCTTGTAAGCCACCGTTGAAAACACCATAGATATAATGGCACAGATTCGACAGCTAACAACTCGCCCCGGCCCTCTCGATCCGATTCCATTCACATTGCGCAACGGCCTTGAATGGCTTGGCTTTTTGTTGGTGAGTGATGACAAACGTCTCGCTTTGTGGTCAAAAAAATTGATGACAAAGTAACTCGAATCGCCCCTAGCTGAATCCGACGCTTCATAATCACACCCTCAGAAGTTGATTTTAACTCAATGACGCGCTAGCTTTTGGAGGGGACCTAAGGCCTTTAATCGAATATTGCTGTCTTGCATGGGTTTATATTTGACTAAAAGTCATGATTATTGCAGTATTCCCTACTGATATTTTTAATAACTATAAATACGCCTTCTCGAATCAAAGTAGCTTAGCTGGCTCCGATTTTATTTGGCGCGTTCCGTAGGTTGGCCAGTTCTGCGTGGTCACCTATATATACAAAAAGATCTATTTCAAAGCACAAGCAAAATAATAAAGAGAGTTTTTATATGTCGACCAACCATATATTTGGGGTTAGAACCGGGGCCAACTTAGCATCATCACTAGTGGTACTAGTAAGTGCACTGGCTGGCAAAGGCGTATTGGCGCAAGATGCGGTAAACAATACCTCTCAGGATGACATACCTACCGTTGAGGAAATCATCGTTCAAGGGACACGTTTAAGTCTTGAAAACGCCCAGGACATTAAACGAGAAGCAGACACTTTCGTCGACGCCATCTCCGCTTCTGATATTGGCGCTCTGCCAGACCGAAGCGTATTAGAAGCTCTTCAACGCGTTCCCGGCATATCCATCGAACGCTTTGCCGCAAGCAGTGACCCTGATCACTTTGGTGTTGAAGGTTCAAGTGCGGTGGTCAGAGGCATGACCCAAACGCGCTCCGAGTTTAACGGGCGGGATTCCTTTACAGCGAATTCTGGTCGAGGGTTGTCCTTCCAGGATGTCCCCCCAGAGTTAATGAAAACCGTAAAAGTGTTTAAAAACCAAACGGCTGACATGATTGAAGGCGGCATCGCCGGCACCGTAAGCCTATTTACAAGATTGCCCTTCGATTCCGAAGATATGCAAATCTCATTTTCCGGTGATTTCACTTACGGCGATATGGCCGAGAAAACAACGCCAACCTATTCTGGCTTATTCAGTAACCGCTGGGATACCGATGCGGGTGAATTCGGCATTTTGGTCAATTATGCAGATTCCCACCTTGAAGCCACTTCTCACGGCATACAAACCGATAGGTACGAATTGCGTGGCTTGGACGATGTAGTAATAAGCAACTCCCAGACAATTCCTGGCTTCGATATCGCAAACCCCTACCTATACGATGGTTCTTTTGGCCGAGGGGTTGTCGATCGCCAGCCGCGAACCTACCCTAATGGGGATACCCTATTTTGTGTCGATCCAGCCACCGCAAACGCCGGCCTGGGCGCTAATGACAATAAATGTACCAACCAAGGCATATTGATTCCAATTGGCTCCAATATGAGCATGAAAAATGACATCCGCTACCGCACTGGTTTGGCTGTCGCAGCTCAGTGGAAAAGTCCGGATGAAACCCTATTGGCAAGCATTCAGTTTTTACGCTCCGATGCAACCTTGGCATGGAACGAAAATTCCATTAAAAGCCAAATGGATTACAACGACGCCACCCAATGGAACCAGACCGTTGAAGATGCCGATTATGGCTATGATGATGAAGGCACATTCACTCATGGGTTGTTGACTAACATTGCCACCGGTTGGCGTGGCGGCAACCGTGCGCCAGATAAAGCAAAATACTTTGGTCTTCGCTTTGTCACAGACACACGCTACCAAGAACTGAATACGCTCGTTGAGGACACCTCCTTTAACATCGTTTGGACGCCTAGCGACCAATTCGAATTAGAAGCTGATGTTCAATATATCGATGCAGCGACGAAAGAAGACTCGTACACCCTCATGTACGGCACTTATATGAATCAGACCTACGATGTGAGAGGCAAAACCCCAAGCCTGACCATTCACAATCCCTGGTCGCTGGTAGAAACCGAAGAAAAAAATACGTTTTTGACTGATGGCGGTCAGGCTTGGTGGACTGCCGACGATTATTTTTCTCAACTGAGTTCCTACGTCAACTACGCCGCATCCGATCACTTAGAGAGAAGCAATGGCAAATCGACTGCAGCGAAAATCGATGCCACTTACTATCTAGAAGACAGTATCATCACCAAAGTCAAGGCGGGTCTTCGCCGCTCCGAGCGGGAGCAAATTGTTCGAAACTCCACCTACAATTGGGCCGCGCTTGAGCCGTTTTGGCAAAATAATGGTGGCTGGTTAGATGAAGATGGTTACACAGAAACGGTCATCGACTATGAAAACTACCGCAGCATTAACCGCACCCAGGCAGTGGATTGGAGTGATTTCTACCGCGGTGGTGTGGTTGATTTTGATGGAGACACCCAAGTTACCCTGCATCCGTCATTAGACTTTGTTAAGGCCTACTCAAGTTGGGCCAATAATTTTGCAGGCGAGACCTTAGGAGACTGTACAGATTGGCGTCCTCTTGCCGGCCGTATTGATCAAGAGGCCTTCGACGCCGATGGCAATTGCGCAAATCAGTTACGGTCCGATCTGAACGGTGCCTTCCTCGACCAGGAAATCACCGACTCATCCGAAATCAATAACGCATTTTATGTGCGCGCCGACTTCGAGTTTGACGGGGCTATGCGCATAGCAGGTAATTTCGGTGTACGGGTTGTGTCAATCGAAACAGAATCCGCAGGCAATACAGTATACCCCGATCTCCGTCCCGGTCGTCGCGCCCCCAGCGGCTTTAATCCGTACACCTTTAACCCCTTAGACCGTACCTTATACCCGAATCCCGAAACAGATCTCCCCTATGATCTGTACGACGATAGTTCCAAATTTTTAGGGGACGTAAACAACTTTATTCCTCAGGAGTGGAAGGATTTTGCCAACGGCGTTTCATCAGAGAATTACGCCGCGCAGCGCTATACAAAAACCTTACCGAGCTTCAATTTAAAAGTTGAATTGACTCCCGACTTGATTGGCCGCTTTGCCGTGTCAAAAGCCATAGCACTGCCTGATATTGGCGACATGCGTAACTACACTAACATCAGTGCTTCAGGACTTCAGAACTCGGTTTTGCAGCCCGTATTTACGGCAGATTATCCGCATTCTGGTTCAACCTCTACTTCTAACGGTAACCCCGTCGACGGCGATGGCAACCCCGAAAGTCAGCAAAGTATCGTTGACGTCAATTCCGTTGCCCTGGGCGACTGGGTGGCAGAAGCAGGTAATCCATTTCTCCAGCCAATGGAATCCACCCAATTTGACCTTTCCCTTGAATGGTATTTTGGCCGCAGCAATAGCATTACCGGTGGCATATTCTATAAAGACTTGAATAACTTCTTCTTCAAAGGGGCCGTGCTTCGTAATTTCACCAACCCATCGACGGGCGCGACTGAAACCGTTACGGTTACCAGCCGCATGAATGGTGGCGCAGGGGAAATGAAAGGCTTTGAAATTAACTATCAACAGTTTTTTGATATGTTGCCCGAACCTTTTGATGGCCTGGGTACCCAGTTAAACTACTCCTACATTCAAGCATCAGGGATACCTAACCCCGGCGTTCCGGATGATGCAGTGGGATTTGTCGATGGCACCGACGGCGCACTATCAACGGGCTCAGGTGAGATTGGTCTTGAGGGGCAGTCGGAACACACTGCAAATGCCATCTTGATGTATCAGAAAGCCGGATTCGACGCGCGTATTGCTTACAATTGGCGCTCTGAATACTTGCTGACATCCTATGATGTTATCTCTCGTATGCCGGTGTATAACGACGATGCGGGCTTTATGGATGCGTCTATTTTCTACAACATCACAGACCAAATTAAAATTGGTCTGCAGGGCGTCAACCTGCTCAACACCCAAACCAAAACGTTCCAATTGGTTGACGATACGCATAAATTGGGCCGATCTTGGTTTGTCAATGACCGCCGTTACAGCTTAGTGTTGCGTGCGACCTTCTAAATGTAGGTCGCTATATTGTTGAATATCATTATCGTTCGATTTAAGCGCACCCTAGGGTGCGCTTTTCATTTGTATCTTGCCCTCTGTAATCCAATGCAGGTAGCGATCTGCTAAGCCTTCCAATGTCAGTTCATGTTTTTGAGGACGGGCCCCATGTTAGATGATGCTAAACATAAAATTGTTATACTCGGAGGCGGAACTTCCGGCTGGATGAGCGCAGCGGTCTTAGCGCGATTTCTCAACCCGAAGAAATACTCCATCCACTTAATCGAATCAGAACAGGTGGGAACCGTGGGTGTTGGCGAAGCCACTCTCCCGCCCATTCGCGACATCAATTATCTATTGGGCATAAATGAGGCTGACTTTCTTGCCGCGACGCACGCAACGTTCAAACTAGGCATTCGTTTTGATCAATGGGGCACTCGTGATTCATCGTATCTACACACATTCGGGGTACACGGTCGTCAGCTCGATGGAATCCATTTCCATCACTATTGGCTTCAGGCAAAACGTGTCGGTTTGGATATACCGGAATTCGCCGATTTTTCTCTCGCCAGTATCCTCGCCAAACGCCATCAATTTAGACACCCACCTCCCCCCGCCGTAGGCCAGCATACGCACTCATATGCCTATCATATTGATGCTGTTGCCTATGCTACCTTTTTGCGAAAGTGCGCAGAACAGAATGGTGTGATCAGACACGAAGGCATTGTTAAAACGGTAAATATTGACAAAACAAACGGCGACATCAGCTCACTTGAGCTCGGCGATCACAGTATTCATGCGGCGAATTTATTTATTGATTGCTCCGGCTTTAAGGCGTTACTCATTGGCGATACACTCGGTGTCGACTACGAAGACTGGAGCCAGTGGTTACCCTGTAATCGCGCCTATGCCGGCCCAACCAGCCTGATGGATTCCCCCCCGCCCTACACCGTTTCCACAGCCCAATCTGCTGGCTGGCAATGGCGAATCCCACTGCAAAATCGGATGGGCAACGGCTTGGTGTTTGCGTCAGATTTTATTTCGGAAACCGCAGCAGAAACGCAATTTAGGGCCAACTGCGAAGGTGAACTCAGTAGCCCAATGAAAAAATTTCAATTTACCGCCGGACGTCGAAAATCCAGCTGGGTCAAGAATTGCGTATCGATTGGGCTTTCCAGTGGTTTTTTGGAACCCTTGGAATCTACCAGCATTCACCTGGCCCAAGCGGCAATATACAAACTGATTGAATTGCTTCCTGAGCAGGGCGGCGATTCCATTGAGCGAGATGAATTCAATAGAACGATGGCGCTCGAATACGAAAGAGTAAGAGATTTTATTATTTTGCACTACAAGCTAAACCGCCGGGACGACAGTGACTTTTGGCGTTATTGTGCCAATATGGCCATACCGGAATCTCTCACCGAGAAAATCAATCTGTTTGAAAACACCGGCCATGTAGTGGAGTATGAACAAGGGTCTTTTGGGGAGCCGAGCTGGCTGTCCGTTTATCTTGGTCAAGGCCTTACGCCAAAGCAGGTACATCCACTGGTGTCCCAGCTATCCCATGCGGAATTAATGAGCAAACTCAATGGCATAGTGCAGGAATTATCCAGCGCGTCAATTGAGTTGTCCAATCACCTAATGTACTTACACCACTTATTGAACAACAAACAAGTAGAACAGCATCGCCCGGGTCAAAACTTCTATGGGAAATAAACGTGCGAATTAGCGATAGTGAAACGGTTCCAGAAAAGATTGTTGTTTTGGGCAACAACAGCGCTGCGTGGATGAGCTGTGCTTTTTTGGCAAAACATTTTAACAAGACCAACACCACCATTTCACTGATCACCAATAACGAACCGGATTGCCATAGATTTCCCGTCAGTGTTTTACCCGAATTCGGCGGCTTTTTGGATTATTTGAATATCGACGAACGACAATTTATGGGCGGTACGTCAGCCACATTCAAGCTGGCCGACGTTTTCTCAGGCTGGCCTAGGGCTAACCACTACTTTTTTCACACCCATGGTGAATATGGTATCGCAAAAAATTATATTGGCTTCCACCATCTGTATTTACGCTTAACCCAGGATATGGCTAACAGCAGGCTTGAGAGCACTTACGCCTACCACGACTACTCGTTGGCCGCCCAGGCAGCGATGCACGACCTGTTCACCCACCCCAATAACGACCCAAATTCAATTTATTCGACCTTAGAATACTCATGGCATTTCAACGAAGATCAGTTTGTAGACTTATTGAAAACATTTTGTAGTCGCAATGCAACGCACAAAGTCGTCGGCAATGTGCAAGACGTTATACTCAATTCCGACAGCAACCGTGGGGACATCATTCATTCAGTCGTCGTGGACAATCAAACCATACAAGCCGATTTATTTGTTGACTGCTCAACTCAGCGCACCATCACACGTCATCTAGAAAGCTGTCGAAATTTGCCCATTTACGACTGGGACCACATAATTCAAACCAATCAGTTGGTGAGAACATTAGCCGATGGCAATGTGCGTAGCCGAGCTTGTGATGCGATCGTCGCACATTCAAATGGAATTGAATTCATTCAACCAACGCAAGGCAAAACGGGTTTGAGTTTCTACAGTCACACTCTAGGGAGTCAAGATCAGAACACGTTCATCCCCCAACATTTCCTCGGACCAGACAGTCGCACAACACAGGAAAAAAACTATTCCGTGCCAAACAGTTGGATTGGTAATTGTATTGCTCTGGGTCCAGCTGCGGCAAACATCAACAGCCCTGTAATTTCGTCAGTCGACATCACTTGGCTTGGGCTCAAGCAATTGATAAAACATACTCCCTACGCGAGGCCTTGCCCAATTCTAGCCGCCGAATTCAATATACGAATGAGTGAAACCTACACCAGAATTAAAGATTACGTGGTCCTACTTCGGGAGCTTGCCAAAGAACCCAAAGGCAATTTCTGGCAGCATCAAAAAGCAAGAAACAGCAACAGATCCTCCGTCTAGAGTAGGAATGAGGCCTGACGCGCGCTACTCTGATGCAAGGGCCAAGAAACAGAAGGCAGAGATCTGGCGT
>JBNKFP010000140.1:0-7929 GCA_050289365.1 Cellvibrionaceae bacterium
TTCGCCTCCGCGGGCACTGTCACCGAAAAACAACTGCCACGCCCCAATATACTTTTACAATGGATACGATGCCCCAACAAACGAGAAAATCGTGCTGCAACGGCTAAGCCAAGCCCCAGCCCCTCCACATCGGCTTGATTGGCAGATCGATAGAAGTCATTGAAGATGGCTTCCTGTTCCCGAGCATGAATACCAGGCCCGGTGTCGCACACCTGCACTTCTACTTGTTCTCCACGTTTTCGACAACCAACAAGAATCTTGCCCTTTTGGGTAAACTTGACAGCATTCGACAACATGTTTTGAAGAATCCGGCGCAAATAGCGCAGATCGGTTTGAATATAAAAACTGGTAGGAACGTATTGCAGCTCGACCCCCCGGCGCAATTGCAAGCGATACTCACTCACAAGACTTTCCAGCAAGTCATTCAAGGGGACGACTTCTAACTCTGTCTTCAGCGCACCTGTATCCAACTTCGCAATTTCCATAAGCGTCGAAATGATGCTTTCCGTCGACTGAATGGCCGAGCGCAAATGGACCGCGATGTCATAACTTTGAGGATCCCGCTCCTTCGTATTTTCTAACAATACGCCGATATACAAACTTGCCGCATTGATCGGCTGTAAAATGTCATGGCTGGCCAAAGCCAAAAATCGTGATTTCGCATGATTGGCCTCCTCCGCTTGGCGCTGGGCCAACTCAAGATCTTCGGTACGCTCTTGCACTCGCTGCTCCAAATACAAATTGGATTTTTCTAGTCTCTCCTGCGCATCGATAAATTCGGTTATATCGTCATAGGTTGTTAGATAACCGCCTCCCGGTAACGGGCTGCCTTTGATTTCAATCACCGATTTTGCGTGATTGCGCACCACTCGATATGACTTCCCAGTGCGCAAATGGGTGAGACGACGTAGAACCAGTTCATCAATTACCCCCTCGCCCAAAAGTCCGCGTTCGGCATTGAATCGAATCAGATCTTCCACCGCCACACCAATGCGCAACATCCCTGGCGGATAGTCAAACATCTCCTCATAACGTCCATTCCAACTCACCAGTTGCAATTCGGAATTCACTACACTAATGGCAGATGAAATGGTTTCAAAGGAGGCGACGATCATATCCTGGTTAAACCGCAAAGCCTTTGCAGTTTCTTCAAACATGTTCACCACATCCTCAACCGCCAGGAATTTACCACTGGAAGCACTCATTAGCATGGCGCGTGCCGATGCAACTCCAATAACACCTGCCAAGGCGTGCTCCGCCGCATCCATTAGGCTGGATGTCATCTGCTGCCCTCGCTTAAAATCGTGATGGCGGGCGATCAATTTTGCTGTCGAAGACTCCCCCAAAAATTGCGACAAGAGAACCTGCAAATCATTGAGTGCAATGGATGAGTGTTTGGAATCACTGAAGGATTCCGCACGATTTTGGTTTACAAACGCCTTGGCCTGGAGCTTATCGGCCAGCTCTGCCCTTCCCCCCCAAGCAAACAACCAATAAAACAGCGTATTGCCGCTCAAGCTAACTAAAACACCGCGCGTATAGGCATCAGAAAATTCAAAACCAAACAGATGTTCTGGCCTCAACAGCTGCATCCCTAATAAGCCTCGATCGATCACTGACGCCGAAAGAGCGCCGGATTCGGCTAATAGAGGCAACATTAAAGTCACACACCAAAGGCCGCAGCCAACGGATAAACCCGCATAGGCCGCCCGTGAAGTTCCCCGCTCCGAATATAGCCCAAAAATAAAGGCCGGAAACAGCTGAACCACCAGAGCAAAGGCAATGAGACCAATATCCGTCAAAGCCGCATTACCGGCCAAAACCCTCTGATATAAGTAAGCGAGTGCAACGACCACCACAACCGTGATTCGCCGCGTCATGATTAAACTTCGAGAATAATCGACCAAACTCCCAGGTGCTTTGCGCTGGTGACGACGGATTAACACCGGCAAGATCACATCATTACTTAACATATGACTCAGGGTGACAGTTGCAACGATAATCATGGCCGTCGCGGCGGAAAAACCACCAATAAACCCCAAAAGTGTTAAACCATAATTGTCAAAATCGAGAGGTAGAGCGAGTACATAGTTGTCGGCGGCACTTAAAGCGGATGGAGAGCCTGCAAAATGGCTGTTACCGACAATAGCAATTACCACAATGCAGCAGGCAATAATGACAAGATAAGCTGAAAACACGAATTGGGCTGTCCGCAAATGTCGATCCGATAGATTTTCCACAAAGGCAACATGGAACATCCGAGGCAAACAAAATATGGCGGCAGCGGCAATCGCAGTTTGCACCCAAAACTTTAAGGTTAAATATTCCGCGGCAACAGACGGCTCCAATGAATGTAAGTCACTAAACTGCAAGTCACTTGCACTATAAAGAAGGGCAAACACTGCGACAGAGAACAAAGCGGTTAATTTAACCAATGACTCGAAGGCAATCACACTCATCAAACCCGAGTGATAGCCGGAAATGTCCAAACGTTTGATGCCGAACAAGAGCGCAAACGAAATCATGGCTACGGACGTGACCAACCCCATTTCTTCAGCTGTAAACTGCTTGGTGTTTGCCATCATCAAAAATGTGTCTGTTACTGCTTTAATTTGTAACGCGATGTAGGGTACAGTTGCGAGAAATACAATAAGAGTTACGCTGGTTGCAATGCCTCGCCTCTTACCATAGCGTGATGCCATAAAATCCGCGATGCTGCGAACGTTTTCTTGACGACAGAGTGCAGCAACACGCCGCAACAGAGGTTGGCCAAAAATAAATAACAATAATGGCCCCAATAAAATTGGAAAAAACGACCATAAATTATGTGCAGCAGTTCCAACAAGACCATAAAACGTCCAAGATGTACAATATACACCCAGCGCCAGGGCGTAAATAACGGGTCGCTGCGGCCATCCGTTTTTAATAAATTGCTGCCTGTGACCGCGGCTCGCAATCCAAAACAGAAGCGTTAGATAACTGAAAACGACCAGCGCCAGCAGAGCTATGGACATAATTTGTACTTTCTGAATTTGATCATAATTTTGTTTCGATAGAGCTGACCTTATCGACACAAGTGGCGTATAGACCAAAGTCGTGAAGTCATGCAGAAACGATACTGCTAGGGTACCATTCGCAAAACCATCTAGGAGGTTAGAAATGTCTCAAGATAATAATAAAACTCATAACAACAATTACTGGAAAGAGAATCTGCGCATTATTTGGATTCTCTTGGCAGTATGGTTCGTCGTTTCCTTCGGCTGCGGTATCCTGCTAGTCGATGTCCTAAACAGCATCAAAATTGGGGGCTATAAATTAGGTTTCTGGTTTGCACAACAAGGTTCAATCTATTCTTTTGTCATTTTGATTTTCGTATACATGCGCTTGATGGCAAAACTTGATCGTAAATATGGCCTGGAAGACGAATAGGAGCTCACCATGGAATTGCAAACTTTAACCTTTATCGTGGTTGGCATCACCTTTGCCATATACATTGGCATCGCCGTTTGGGCGCGCGCTGGTAGCACCAGTGAATTCTATGTTGCCGGTGGAGGCATCCACCCAGTGGCCAACGGTATGGCAACCGCAGCGGATTGGATGTCTGCGGCTTCATTTATCAGTATGGCGGGCCTTATTGCATTTTTGGGCTACGGCGGCTCTGTTTTCTTAATGGGCTGGACCGGGGGTTATGTTTTATTGGCCTTGCTGCTGGCACCTTACTTAAGAAAATTTGGCAAATTTACCGTGCCTGAATTTATCGGTGACCGATTTTATTCAAAAGGCGCTCGTATCGTCGCGGTAATCTGCTTGATCATTGCTTCTATCACTTATGTAATCGGTCAAATGAAAGGGGTCGGTGTTGCTTTCTCCCGATTCCTGGAAGTGGACTATGATGTGGGTTTAATGGTCGGCATGGGCATCGTATTTGTCTATGCGGTTATGGGTGGAATGAAAGGCATTACTTACACCCAGATCGCTCAATACTGCATCTTAATTCTGGCATACACCATTCCTGCCATATTCATTTCCCTGCATCTAACGGGTAACCCCCTCCCACAATTGGGCTTGGGCTCCACCTTGGCGGGTACCGACACCTATTTGCTCGATAAACTCGACATGGTCGTGACCGACTTAGGGTTTAGCGAATACACAACCAGTGCCCGCCTCAGTACACTTAACATGTTCGTTTACACCATGTCCCTGATGATCGGTACGGCCGGCTTACCTCATGTCATCATTCGTTTCTTTACCGTTCCCAAAGTAAAAGACGCGCGCGCATCTGCTGGTTGGGCTTTGGTCTTTATCGCCATTTTGTACACTACGGCGCCTGCGGTCGCAGCCATGGCTCGCCTAAACCTGATGCAAACCATTGAACCCGCACCAGGACAGCATTTGTCCTACGAAGCCCGTCCAACCTGGTTTAAAAACTGGGAAAAAACCGGTTTGCTGGAATTTAAAGACCTCAATGGTGATGGCAAAATCCAATACAACGCGAACAAAGAAAGCAATGAAATGGTCAAAATTGACCGTGACATTATGGTTCTTGCCAACCCTGAAATTGCCAAACTACCAAACTGGGTGATCGCACTGGTTGCGGCAGGTGGATTAGCCGCGGCACTGTCAACCGCTGCTGGCCTGCTGCTAGCAATATCCTCAGCCATTTCCCACGACTTGCTTAAGGGTATATTCAGGCCCGACATCAGTGAGAAAAGCGAGCTCATGGCGAGCCGTATTGCTATGGCCGGGGCCATTGGTGTTGCAGGATACTTGGGCTTCAATCCACCCGACTTCGCGGCAGGAACCGTTGCTCTCGCTTTTGGTTTAGCCGCATCGTCCATATTCCCTGCACTGATGATGGGTATTTTCAGCAGTCGTGTGAATAAGGAAGGGGCGATTGTAGGTATGATTGCCGGTATTACCGTAACATTGCTATATGTATTTCAACATAAAGGTATCATGTTCATCGCCAGCACGTCCTTCCTGGGCGGCATGTCACCAAACTGGTTTTTAGGTATCGAGCCAAATGCCTTTGGTGCCATTGGTGCCATAGTGAATTTTGCCGTTGCCATTACGGTTTCTCGCATGACGGCGCCACCACCAAAACATATTCAAGAATTGGTGGAACACATCCGTGTACCCAGTGGTGCGACTGCGGTGGGTGGCCATTAATCCACTTATTTGACTCCACCAAACGGGAGCTTTTTACAAAGCTCCCGTTTGGTTTTTGCAGGACGACCATACATGTCTTTCTTCACCAACAAACACGTCGTGATCGCTATGATTGCCGCGCCGATACTTGCGGTCATTTCTTACCTAGCCGTCGACCGATACGTTTCACCCAAACCCATACCTGCCCAAGTTGGACAAACCTACCCCCTCGTAACCCGCTCTAACTGCCGCTATAACAGTGGAAAATGCACCTTGGTCAATGGCGACTTCAAAGTCGAGTTAGAAACGGCTACTCAAGCAGAACAGAACACATTTACCTTAAACGTTCAATCTGAGTTTCCGATACAAGGCGCTCGCTATGCATTAATCGATAGCCAAGGCCAAGAAATTCAGAATGGTTCAGGCTCAAGCAGTATTTTTTCTCGTAATAGCTTACAAGGAGCAAGCGCCATGCGAATCGCGCTCAATTCCAACGATGTCTGGTATTTTGCAGAGACCCAAATAGAATTTCTAGCAGGACTCGAACAATAAACGCGCTTGGATTGCTACTGACCTAAACTACCCTATAGCGCGATCAGATTCGACATAAGTTACTGACAGAGCGCACCAACAGGGGCCCCATGAACAACTTCGATGAATTAGTCCATTTTTTAAATCAACATCCGCCGTTCACTTTTCTTCCAGCCAAAGTGATTGCAGATCTTGCCACTAACTTAACCTACGTTGATGTGAATCTCGGCCAGACCATTGACGTCAATTCCCCGCCCTTAGAAGTACGAATTATCTGCAGTGGTGGTGTGGAGATTAGAACGCAGGAAGGTCATCTACTTGACAGACTAAGTGCAGGGGGCTGCTTCGGCTATGGCCCGATGCTGTTCGGGCAACCCAGTACGCGAATTTTTACGATCATTGAAAATGGCCGGCTTTTCCTACTTGATCAGAAAACATTCCAAGAACTGCGCCATCAGCATCCCGAATTCGATCATTTTTTCGCCCGCCAAACTCAGCAGCGCATTGAAAAACACAGTAAAAATCACACCCAAGACATCGATCTGGGCGTGCGGATCGACAGCATCATGCACCGCAATTTAATTACCGCGACACCAGATACGCCAATCTATGAAGCCGCTCAGAGCATGACTGCTGCACAAGTGTCCTCAGTATTGGTCTGTGACGCTGTGAATTTGCTTGGCATAGTAACCGATCGTGATTTACGCACGCGGGTAGTCGCCAAAACCCTAGATCCAGCAAACGCGATCAGCACCGTTATGACCGCCAAACCAATTTGCCTATCCCCGAATGACTCTCTTTATCAGGGCTATTTGACCATGATGGCAAATGGCATCCATCATTTACCTGTTGTTGAGGACCAACAAGCTGTTGGCTTGCTAAGCCTCAGCGATTTAATACGAGCACGCAGCTCTGAGCCGCTATTTTTTATTCAATCCATCAAGCGCGCGCGCGAGGTGGCTCAGTTGGAAACCCTAGCAAAACAAATTCCCAAATCCATTGAAAAATTGATTCTGGCCAGCGTCAACGCCGATGAAATCAGCCAAATCATTACCACTCTAACGGACAGCTTAACCATTCAGTTACTGAAAATGGCCGAAACCCAATTTGGTCCAGCGCCATGCAAATATTGCTGGCTGGCGTTTGGCTCACAAGGCAGACAAGAGCAGACACTTTCGTCAGATCAAGATAACAGCTTTCTGCTTGAAGATTCCGCTACGGAAGAAAACATCCAATATTTTTTAAGGATCGGCGAGTTTGTTTGTGATGGTTTAGACGCTTGCGGTGTTGTGCACTGCCCCGGCAATATTATGGCCATGAACCCGAAATGGTGCTTGCCGCTGAAAGCCTGGCAAGCACTATTTACAGATTGGATCAAAACCCCAGCGCCTGAAGCACTGTTAAATGTCAGTATTTTTTATGACATGCGCCTAGTAACTGGCGATAAAGATTTGTACACCACATTGCATTCGAGTGTTTTCAACAACACCAAAGGGAAGTCATTATTTTCTGCGTGTTTACTGGATACCGCATTAGCCAACCGCCCCCCTCTCGGTTTTTTTAAAAACTTTGTGTTAGAGCGGGATGGCAATCAAAATTCAGTGCTGGATTTAAAACAGAGAGGCACCATTCCTATTGTTGACTTAGCTCGCCTCTACTGCCTATCGGAGGGCATTGCGGCAAGCAATACCTTAGAACGCATTCAGAAGCTCAAACTCAACAAAGTACTGCACACAGACACTGCAGACAATTTAAGCGATGCTCACAATTTTATCTCTGACATGCGCATCCAAAACCAACAAAAGCAACTTCAAGCTGGACACAAAACATCAAATCATTTGGACCCAAAACAACTGTCCCCCCTACTTCGCCACCAACTAAAAGATGCATTCTCTATAGTACAAGAATGCCAACAATTGGCTAAAATGCGCTTTGGGCGGGGGATGATATAGAAGGCGCAGCGCTCATTTAAAATGATTCCATTCAATAAAAGCACTGCAAAACATCAATTTTTCAAAAAAAGACCCGTCGGCTTATTGAAAACCGACGGGTCTTTATCTAAAAAGATTAATGATAATTAACAGTTAACCAATCCAACCCATTTAAATAGTTAATCGCTTCCGGGCTCAATGCTGATCGTCCTACATAGAGGGTTCTGAGGCTCTTATTGTTATCCAAATCAATCCAACTGATTGGATTCGCATTGATATTCAGTGTTACCAAAGACGTATTTTCACTGACATCCAACAT
>JBNKFP010000141.1:0-7837 GCA_050289365.1 Cellvibrionaceae bacterium
CTTTCACCGAATGGCACAAATCGATTGCGCATTTAGATTACTGGAACAAAATCACCGATTGCTTAAAGAGGACTTTGCAACTGTTTTTGGTCATCTACCACAGAAAAAAGCCGATGAACTCTACGCGTATCTGTTGCTGCAGGCGTATCACGGCGGTATTGGACGCGTACGAGACTTACTGATTAATCCCGAGCTCAATGGCGCCGCCGAATACTTTGCCAAACACCAACAAAAATTTAGCGCGGGCGATATTGCCTTGGGTTTAATTTACCACAATTTGGGTCGCAACCAATTGGGATTTTCTTCACTGTATTACGTTGTTGATGTTGGTATCGCGAAAGAGTACGCATGCCAACATACAAAAGATTTAGCCGGTTGCGATCTTTAGAACATCGCCTAAAATTGCTCTTTTTATCTGAGCGGAGCCAGTTCCATCCATACATGATTGACACGCCATAAACTGCGGTTGCGGATCCTTGCGGCGATCAAACGATTCTCACTTTTCGATGCATTCTACAAAGACTGCGCAGCATTGGCTAAAAATAAAAACGATGCAGCCAAGTTAACAACATACTCATTTTCACCCCATAAGAAGGGCCAATCCTCTTTGTTCTCAGGATAGTCCGGCTTTAATATCAATACTCCTGGTACAATACCGCCGGCAATAAATGAAAAATCAGCGCGATTCATGCCATAAGCGACTTTTTTAGACTTGGCCCCAACACTGGAAACAAAGGACACGTTCGAGTGAGGGTGGGTCCCTAAAATGTAATTCAATCCCTGCAATACATCCTCTCGCTTAATGAGATCGGGAAACGCTTTGTGCAAATAATAATTATTGACCGCGATGGCGATAATCACCCCATTGCCTGCCCAGCCACCTTCTGTTATTAACACACCATAGGGATTTTGGCCTTTCCACTCATCCAGTTTTTTCCGATAGTCCCCGACGAGGGTCTGTAGCGTATTTTTATAGGCTTCATCCATGTAGGGAATCGCGCGCACAGCAGTGGCGGCAAACCGAGCAAATTGTGGCTCGATGGCAGTCATTAATTGTTTAAACCGCTCTTTGTATTTTTTATCACCGGTGGTAATCATTAACTCCAGCGTCGCGTTAAATTCCTCACCCGGCAAAAAGCCACCGGTGGTATTTCCATGCTGAAACGTGAGGGGTTTGCGCGCTTGTTCTTTATCCCAGGTTTTTATGGCTACGGTTAAACACTCTTTTGCCAGAGCATCGTTATAGCCGATTAATGCCCGGCTGGCAGCGGTTAACGCAGCAATAGAGCCATAATTAAGAGCAGAGGTCTCTGTCGTAAAAGCCCAGCGATCATCAAACTTACCGCTCTCTTTACCATTGCTCTCCAACTCACCAAGTTTTTTATTGTAGATTAAATTGTCGGTCATGGTGATGCCGTCGCCCAAGTGGGTATATTGCGACACATCCGGCACTATGATCCCAGGAATAGCGTGGCCTACAGCACGGAATTGAGCAATCAACGCAAGGGTTCCATGTTCAATTTGCTGCAACAAATCGGGCTTGCCATCAGGCACATGTAAATCCACATATTTCCGATCGTAATCCACTGTCACGGTGTCCCGTCGGATCGCAAATTCCTCCCAAACACTAACCAAATTTAGAATGGTTTGATACTGAGTTTGAGTGCGAATATCGTAATCCCCGGCATCATACCAACCACCAACATTGAGCCCAGGAATATGTTCACCCGGCTTGTAGGGAGTATCGGTTGTTGGACCTTGGGCGTACAAATCGAAGTGGGTATGATTCACAGGCGCCTGTAAAGCATCATCTAAATGCGAGGCGCCATGCCAAACGCGATAGGCTTCGTTGATTAACACATGATCCATTTGCACCGGTAAATAAATATCTAAAGTGGGGTGCCAAATCTTTGCGAAAACGTCTCTGGCAATACGAAACGGCGCAGTGCGCTGCTGCTGATATTGCAAATAATAAAGTCCGTTTTCCTCGACGTCGGAAAAATCAAATTGCAAATACTGGTAACGCTTATATTGTCCCCATTTCGTCAATGCACCCTGCTTGGCGATTTGGGTACGGCCGTCCGCTTGTACTTTCAGCAATTGCATGTTGCTCGCCGGTTTGTCATTCCGGTCCAATTCGATGACCGCAATTTTTTGCTGAGCAGGTGTATAACCGACTTGTGAGTGACCGATTACGGGCGCCCTCACCCACTTCGGTATCGAGTGGGGCGCAAGGGTCCACTCCAGTACCGTTCCGGTTTTATTTGCTGGAATGGAACTGCGCACGACAAACCAACCATTCTGAGCCTTGGCTCTGCCGTCGTAGAGGCTCAGGTGCGCGCCATGACCGTCTATAGCAATTCGATGTTCTGGGTCCGATGGCGCAAGTACCAAATGCTTACCTTCGGCCAGTGAAGACGGAATAACCAAATTATTCTGTTCTTTTTTGCCGGTCGGGTAGAGCGGAAAATGGCCGCTATCGTGGTCCATGATCCACGCCTTTTCAAAGTAGGCAGAAGGCAAGAATTCTAAATTAAACCCCGCTTTGCCGATCAAGGCTTCAGGCAGCGGCTTTTCCAGGTTTACGGATATTTTTACCCCATCCCCATCTGCCTTGGTACGAATAGAGTAGGAAAATCCATATTTCGGATATTCCATAAATGCTTCAATCGTCCCATCCTTAGGGTTCACTTTACGTTCGATAAAACTGGGAATCTCATCCCATTGCTCGGGTGTGGTTTGCAAGCGAACATCACCATTGGTCACAGTGCGCTGACCGTGATGAATGATCTCTACGCCACTTATTTTTGAATCACTAAAGTGGCCGTTATACCAATTGCTGAACACCAGTACATTGACCCCAGGCGCTGC
This sequence comes from Cellvibrionaceae bacterium, assembly GCA_050289365.1. Taxonomy (GTDB): domain Bacteria; phylum Pseudomonadota; class Gammaproteobacteria; order Pseudomonadales; family Cellvibrionaceae; genus JBNKFP01. Next base: position 2,872 of record JBNKFP010000141.1, read on the forward strand.
GAAATATTCTTGCTCGGTCAACCGCATTGATTGCCCACTCGCACCGACGATTGCCGAAAGACTTACACATGCGACGAAAAATTGACCAATCTTGCGCTGTACAAATGACTTGGCATTCATAATTTATTCTCATTATTCAATTGGTTAAGAACCCACCAAAATTCAAGCTGATCACTCAATCCTGGGACAAGTAGGCAAGTATAACCAAAGAATAGATCACTACCCAGCTCAACCTTGATACTCGTTCGCAAGTTGGATCTTCAGGAAATGGATTAACAAGAGGAAACCGGCTAAGTACGAACGCACTTAACCGGTTATATTGAACGATTGTATTGGCACTTACTCCTGCTGAATTTGGAAAACAGTAGTGGTTCCGCTGACTTCATTACCGGCTATCAACAACGGTTTACCATTCGGGCTATGGCAAGCTGAAATGAACACCAGAGATTCAACCCCCAAATCACCCACGGTCGGATTGGCTGAACCATCATCCAATTGGGCTGCAACAGAAAAGTTGCGATTGTTCATGTAATTTACAAATGTCGCTTTGCTGGGTACGGTTATATCGTAAATCATGACGCCACCCATTCGCTCCAAGCCGATGAAGGCATAGGTTCTACCGTGCAGTTTGCCAATTGCCAGAGCTTCTGGCTCCGGCCCTTTGTCATCGGAGCGACTGTCCATGCTATCGTTTTCATCATTGTTACTGTTAAATTCCTCAGGCAAACGCTGAGCGATAATGCGTTCAAACTCCGCCCCAGAATCGAACACCAACTCTCCCTGTTGATTGCGAATCGAAAATGAACGCGCTCCGTAGCTATAAAGCACATCGATGTCGTCATCCCCATCCGTATCGCCATTCGCCGTGGTGCTTTTTAATCGCCCGAGGTTTTCATCTTTTTGCAATTCGTCCGCATCGGGAAAAGCCACTGGGTCCAATAGCAAATCTCTGATCCGTACTTCTTCGCTGTATCCGGCGTAGTCTCGACTGTCCCCTTCATTGGCAGTCACAATATAGTGTTGACCGCGATAGTCGTAACCGGCAATGGTATCTGGCATATACATTCCTTGCACCGGCCAAGTCTGTATCGCAACACCCTCATCTTTATTACTCGCATCGAGTTCATTTCCTAAAACGCTGTGATCTTTGCTGCCCAAAGGCCATATTTCTTTTACCGTGGCGGAACCAATATCCACAACTGCAATCGCATTGGCTTCCTGCAAACTCACCCAAGCTGTTGCTGAGTGTTTGTCGATTGTGATGTACTCGGGCTCCAGATCCTGGGCAGCATTGGCATTGGGTCCAAAAATACGAATACCTCGCTCCCGCATAGCCGCTTCTTGCCCAATAAACGCTTTAAAGTTGGCAGTTTTAACCACGGCTGCCCGCAAACCCTTCTTCAAATCAACGATGCTGATCGATCCTTCTGGATCCACGGTATATTCATCGTTGGGCTCACCTTCATTCGCAACCAAAATAAAACGGCCGTTAGGGGAAAAGGTAACCATGTCAGGCAGTGCGCCAACGTCGAAGGTTTTGAGTAAAGCGAGATTTGATGCTCGAAACACCGCTAGGGTACCGACTTCCTGTTTATTTTCGGCCTGAATAGCAACGGCAACTTTATTGCCGTGTACCGCTACACTGTTGACACCGCCCCCCAGAGCACTGGCATCCAACACTCCAATTTTAATCGGCGCATTAGGTTGGCTTATATCCAATACATCCACTTGCACAGCGGCAGCATTAATCACAAATAATCGTTGGCGGACGGGATCATGGGCAATGATTTCAGAGGCGCCTTGGTCAAACAATCCCGTTTGATAAGTACCAATGGGTACCAAAGTTAATTTGGGCGCAGGTTTTGCCACCACAACCGAGCTGAGCATACAGCTTAAGGCTATTGGCACACAGAATTTTCGAATGAACATGATTGAACTCCCCACTAATAAAGCTAGACAAAAGTTCAAGCAGACTAATGTGGTTTTTTTACAAAGATATGTCAGGGGAAGCGAAACCACGGGTTTTTAAGAAAAGCGAGTAAACCCAATTTTTAGTTCGTGTAGTCGGTCGCCACCGCTTCAACAAAGCCCATTTGTGAATTGTCTTGGAAAGTCGGCTCTGGCGCGGGCATAGGAACGGATTCCGGCATAGGCTCATCGACGATTTTTCGTGAAGGCAGAGCGACAATCTGGCCATCCACCAAGCGATAGCCTAGATCGTGCTGAATAAATCGTTCATTTAGCTCGAACACAGCTTGGTCCGCTAAATTCTGAGCATTGGTCTTTTGCAAATAGGCAATGTTATTGGCCGTGTTTTTTATACTTAAAAAGCTGAGTTCAATGGTATCCAACAACCGATTAATATCTTTTTCCGCCAAAAAATAATCGATCAATTCTTTTCTATAGTCCCGCTCACCATCAACAGACTTATCACCCAGGTAGAATTTGCCAAACTCCCGGCAAAGTGTTTCAACCAAGTATTCGTACTCTTTACGCACATTTTTGGATGCAAAATCTTGCGCATTCCCCAGTACATCATTCCAAATATGGACGACTTGCACTTTGAGTGTGTCGCTTAAAGAGTCGTAGTTGTAATCTTGGTCGTCGGTTTGATTGAGTAATCGCTGCCTTGAAGAGAATAAATTTTTAATCGCCATCACCTGCCCCCAATGTCTTCGCTACAGTCCTGAGACTTGTATAAGTGGGTAAGTGGCAGTCACTGTGGAACTGCCACAATTTCACTGTGTTATACACTTTTCTAATGAGACCTAATAAGCCATCGCGATTTCATAGCGACCGTCTTCAAACACCTGCAAAACCACTTGCATGCTATTGTCTTCTTTGCCCTGTTCCTTTTCATTCACCATGACCGATGTCGCGACCGGATAGACACCTTGCGGCATCCCGACGGGCAGAGTAAACCGAAATTCGTTTTCATAGACTCCGCCTTTCTCATCGCCTTCAATCACATTTTTCACCAGAGATTTAATCACCTTATCCTTATCTTCATTATCGTGAATGGCAATTTTTTCCTGTACAACAATCTTTTCTTTCGAGGTACCAGGAACAACCTCAACACGCGAAACCAATGTTACCGGTTGGCCAGGCTTAACCACTTGTCCCGGTTTTAAATTGGTACTGTAAGAGACTACTTTGGCATTTTTGGGTAATGTTTTGTATTTTTCTTTGTAGTTTTTGACTACTTCGTCTTCTTTGGCAACTTTTTTTGTTTTAAAGTCGATTGCCATGTCATAAACCGCTTTGGCTGCAATACCTATGGCGACAACTTTGACAGCGCTTTTAAGATGCGCTTTCTTTTTACACTTCTTTTTGTTATCCGATTTTTCGCATTTATCCGTATCGGGCTTTATGCCCTTCGGAAGATCTTTCAACCCAAAGCCGAAAGAACTATTGCAGGCCATAACCATGGCCATCATAACTGCGATATGGGTTTGCTTCTTCATAAAATCTCCTTTTAATGATGGGTGTTAAATAAGTACTATTCGATGATGATTTGGCTTTTGAGTTTTTCCAAGGCGATTTTCGCCTCTTGACCCAGTTGCAGCGCGGGCTGGTAACCCGGCACAAACTCCAGCGCAGATTCTGAATTGGCGATGGCACAACTGAAGTTTTTTTTGGCGAGGCAAGATCGCCCCTTGGCCAACACATTTTTGGCTTTTTGCAAATTGCCCAGATACTCCTGCTCAGCAAAAGCCACTTTTTGCACTAAGGCCTGTGCAACGACCGGTTTGATTTTTGTTTTGAGCGCCCGTTTCGCCTGCTCACCTGCACAGCGGAAATCTCGTTGCGACAAACACGCTTCGGCTTTCTGTACAGCTTGCTGGTGCTCCCGAGTCCGAGCAGACAATTCCTGTTGGAAGGCTTGCTGAGCGCTCTCTACATCATCTAACAACTGCTGTGCTTCTGCCGAATGGTCGATCAACAGCACAGTTTGTAGTGTTTCCGTAGCACATGCAAAATCGTTTTCCGCTAAACAATCACGAGCGTGCTGAAGTCGATCGTTCACTTTCTGTTGTTGTAGATACGCGTTTAATTCCGCTTGCAACTGCGCGGCTGAATCAGCAGCGCCGTTCACTTCCACCACAGAATTTAAAACATTGCGCGCACAACTTGGGTCATCTTGCTGTAAGCAAGTATGAAATTCGCCCGTCAATTTAGCGAGATGCTCAGCATCCAATGCGGCTTGCGCTCTGGCCAATATTTCCGGTGCGCCTTGATGCTTGGGCGCTAACTGCAAGACCGTCTTAGCACCATCCAAAGCACAGATATAATTTTGATCGCGCAGACACTGTTCCGCTTGCATATAGGTCTGATCGATGCGGCTCGACAAGGGGTTGCCCGCAAAAAAACGGTAGCCCGCGGTACCAATTAACAGGCTGGAGACAACCATCGCCACCAACAACGCTTTGATTGGTCGTCGCGGAACCGTCAATCCTTTATAAAATTCAGCAATCGTTTGCAAACGATCTTCACGCTTAAGCTTGAGACCTTTAGCGAGCGTTTGCCATTGGATTTTATTGAGATTTTTGAGGGGAACGGGCTTTAGGTTTTCGGCGAGTGCATCCGCCGCGGATTTACGCTGATAAGGATGGCCTCCAGAAAACATTTCATAGGCCATTAAAGCCGCAGCGTAAACATCGTCTGCAGGATCTGGATCCTCGCCATCAATCATCTCCAAGCTGGCATAGGTCATCGTGAGTGCGCCCAACACCCCTGCATCAAAATCTTCATTTGTCCCATTAGTCAATCGGGCTATGCCAAAATCCAATACCTTGGCGCCATCTGGGGTAATAAAAATATTGCCCGGTTTTAAATCACTGTGAACAATGTGTTTTTGATGGGCGTGGGCAAGCGCCCAACCGATTTCGCGAATGATTCGCAACGCTTGTGGCTTCGGTAAGCCCTGCCCCCGGTGCCGGCGTAAAATCGCATCCAAAGCCTGCCC
>JBNKFP010000142.1:0-7704 GCA_050289365.1 Cellvibrionaceae bacterium
CGGCATTGGACACCAACGGGGAAATCACACGGTACGATATTGATGAAAATCGCCAACGTGTGGTGATGCATATAGCGGTCGACATCAAATCCGACAGCGTGCGCTTAGACCCGGGCGACACCTTGCAAATCAAACAAATCCCCCTGTGGAAACAAAAGGAAACGGTTGAAATATTGGGTGAAGTCATGTTCCCTGGAACCTACACCATACTTCCCGGAGAAACTTTGGTGGACGTCTTAACTCGTGCAGGAGGCCTGACTCCTCATGCGTTTCCACTGGGAGCGGTATTTTCGCGGCAACAACTGCGAGACTTGGAACAACAGCGTATTTCTGAACTGAAAAACAAATTGCAGAGTGACTTGGCCGCGGAAGGCGCGGCTGGCGAAACCGTTGGAAAAGAGGTATTAGAACCAGAACAAGCAGAACAACTTCTGAAAAACCTGAACAACCTGCGACCTCTTGGACGCATGGTTATCAACCTACCTGAAATTCTAGAAGATGCCGCAACTCACGACTTTCAGATGGAAGATGGCGATACATTGACCATCCCTCGCTTCAAACCATCCGTCACAGTGGTTGGCGAAGTACAATACCCAACCTCACACTTTTTTGACGAAGCTTTGGATGCCCAAGAGTACATAGAGCGATCCGGCGGCTATAAAAAACAAGCAGACGAAAAACGCGTGTATATCGTGAAAGCCAACGGAAGCGTACTGCAACCCAATGGCAGCTCCTGGTTTAAAGCCAATGCCAAGGTCATTGAGCCGGGAGACACCATTGTTGTCCCGCTTGAAACAGATCGCGTGGATACGCTCACCGTCTGGGCCAAAGCCACTCAAATCATCTATCAAGCCGCATTAGGCGCAGCAGCAATCGGTGGTTTATAGTCAATAAAAAACTGCAAAAAAGGTTGCCCAGACAAGCACAGGTCGTTAGAATACGCGACCTCTGAATAGGACCGTAGCTCAGTTGGTTAGAGCACCACCTTGACATGGTGGGGGTCAGCGGTTCGAGTCCGCTCGGTCCTACCAATTACCGAAAATTATCAGAGACCATTCCGCCTTAGCTCAGTCGGTAGAGCAATTGACTGTTAATCAATGGGTCGCTGGTTCGAGCCCAGCAGGCGGAGCCAAATAAAAACAAAAAGGCCACATGTGGAAGCATGTGGCCTTTTTGTTTTTATTTGGGCATACCCCTTACTCAACTCAAACCAAACCTATGCGCGAGCCGATGGCGCAGCCTATAACCGAAAAAAACACAAAGCATCAGCCACTGGTAGATAAAACGATCAAAACCAACAGCCTGCATACTCCAAAGCAACACCCAAACTGAAACTTCCGAATCAAACCACGACCCAAGTCACGCTATTTCCATTTAAAATCAACCAGTTAAAAAAAACATCAAAAGGTTGACAGAGGTAGTTTGAGCCACTAACATACGCGCCTCTCGAGGGAAAACCTCAAGATCGATCCGCCTTAGCTCAGTCGGTAGAGCAATTGACTGTTAATCAATGGGTCGCTGGTTCGAGCCCAGCAGGCGGAGCCAAATAAAAACAAAAAGGCCACATGTGAAAGCATGTGGCCTTTTTGTTTTTATTTGGCTATGTCCGCTTACCTGGCCCAGCCCGGCAGGTGGGTGACCCGTGCGCTCTTAGCAAATCGCTGATTTGCGCACGGGTCACGACCGAGGCGCGCAAGCCGAGGGCCGGGGGCAAATACCACACAGAAACATGTGAGAACATGTGGCCTTTTGTTTTTATTTGGTTATGTCCGTTTACCTGCCCCAGCCCAACTAACGCCCCCATTTACTGAATCTGTTTATCTCGAATTGACAGGACTTCTGAGTCCTATAGACTTGTCGCTCTTTACGCTTAATAACTAGGTCGAATATGGCAATTCTCGTTACCGGCGGTGCAGGATTTATTGGGTCCCATACTTGTGTTCTATTGCTCAGTGCCGGCTTTGAAGTGGTAGTGGTCGACAATTTTTGCAACAGCCAACCAGAAGCTCTGATCCGAGTCGAAAAGATCAGCCAAAAAGAATTGATAAGCTATGATCTGGACATCAATAACAGAGCGGGCCTTGTGGATGTGTTCAACCGTCATAATATCGATGCAGTCATTCATTTTGCCGGGCTTAAAGCCGTAGGAGAATCGACCAAAATCCCACTGACCTATTACCAAAACAATGTATCCGGCACCTTGACCCTCTGTGAAACGATGCGTCAGTTTAGTTGCAAAAAACTGGTATTCAGTTCATCGGCTACGGTCTACGGCGATCCCCAAATTGTCCCCATCACCGAAGACTGCCACACTTCGGCGACCAACCCTTATGGGCGCAGTAAATTGATCGTCGAAGAAATTTTGGGCGACCTTCAAAGATCCGAACCAGATTACTGGGCCATCACCCTACTGCGCTATTTCAACCCAATTGGCGCACACCCATCGGGGTTAATTGGCGAAGATCCCAACGATATACCCAACAACTTATTGCCTTTTGTAGCTCAGGTCGCCACTGGCAAGTTAGCCCAAGTCAATGTATTTGGTGATGATTACAACACTGTTGATGGCACCGGAGTACGGGACTATATTCACGTTATGGATTTAGCTCAAGGCCACCTAAACGCACTGAAACACCTCGACAAAAACACCCCCAAATTAAACATATTCAACCTGGGAACCGGTTCGGGTTACTCAGTATTACAAATCATTAACAAATTTCGAGAAATATCCGGTCAAACAATCCCCCATAAAATAGCACCGCGCCGACCAGGGGATATTGCAGCGTGCTACGCAGATTCTAGCAAAGCCAAGTCGGAGCTTAACTGGACTTGCCAGTACAACTTGGATGACATGATCAGTCACGCCTGGAATTGGCAAAAAAATAACCCAAACGGTTATAAAATTTGACGAGATGCTACCCTTTCGCAATGTTAAAACCAACCTATTGCACCACAATGCGGAATTACTCGACTATTTTAAGTGAATAAATAACATCTCGCTGCGGCGCCAATTTTCTTGGCTATAGTTTTGTAATCAGCGGACTTACACGCGGCTTCGATTAGATTTTTACTTCGGCGTAAATTTCAACACCATTTCAAAATGTCGCCAGTCCTAAGCTTGCAACAGAACACGAAATGGATAGACGCATGAAAACTTGGTTTCAAAACCTTTCCCTGACCCATAAACAATTAGTGAGCCTGATCTGCGCTGGAGCCCTCCCCATGCTGGCGGTCGCCTTGCTGTCCTTTAGTGTCGCGAAACAGCAAATTCGAGAGCAAGCATTTAACCAGCTCGATTCCGTTCGGCAAATTAAGGGCGCAGCCATTAAGCGTTACGCAACCCAAGTCACCAACCAATTGATCACACTGGCAGCCAGCCCCAGCACAATTGATGCAATGGGCACAATGGGCCGCTCATTCCGCAAGATCGCCCAGGTTGAGGAAATTGACGCTTCCCAGCGCACCGCCATAAATACGGACCTCGCCAATTACTACCAAACGCAATTTGCGGTGGAATTTGAAAAGCGTAACCAAACAACGATTGATAGCAATGCGCTTCTTGCACGCCTAGACAACACCGCCATAGCGCTGCAATACGCATATATCAGCCATAACACCAATCCACTGGGCAGCAAGCACCTACTCGATGTTGCCGATGGAAAAAGCATATACCATCAAAATCACCAACAGTATCATCCCGGTTTTCGCACCTATTTAGAGAAATTCGGTTATTACGATATTTTTTTAGTTGATGCGGAATCCGGCAATGTGGTCTACAGCGTGTTTAAAGAATTGGATTTTGCCACATCACTATTAAGTGGCCCCTACAGTAGCTCAAACTTCGCAACTGCGTATAAGAAAGCAGCGAAAGCCAGCCAGGGTCAAGTCATCATTGAAGATTATGCTATATACGCACCCTCTTACAATGCACCAGCAAGTTTTGCGGCCACACCCATCGTTCGTGATGGCGTCACCATTGGGGTTTTAGTATTCCAGCTGCCACTGGAACCCATTAATGCAATTATGGACGAGCGCTCGGGCATGGGTAAAACGGGTGAAAGCTATTTGATCGGCCCAGACGGACTGATGCGATCAGACTCCTATTTAGATATGGAAGGACATTCGGTCAAATACTCGTTCCAGCACCCAAACCAAGCCAAGGTGGAAACTGAGGCGGTAGAACGAATAAAAGCGGGCGAAAGCGGCCGTGACATTATTATCGATTACAACGGCAACTGGGTATTGTCTTCGTTCGCACCTTTGCGGTTCGGCAACTTACAATGGGGAATTTTGGCAGAAATCGATAAGGCTGAAGCCTTCGCTGGCGTACATCGCTTGGCCTATAACGTATTATTTTTATTTTGCCTTGTTCTTGCTGGCTTAATTATCGCGGCTTTGTACATCAGCAAAGTCATAACGACCCCAGTGCTACAGCTCAGCAAACATATACAAGAGGTTCAACGAAGGGGCGATTTTAGTCTGCATTTGAATATTCCTCAAAGCGACGAGATCGGCGAAACAAGCAGAACGTTTACGCGCCTGCAAATGAACCTCTCCGATGCCTTCGAAAACATCAGTGAACTGCTCAATCGCATCAGTCAAGGGCAATGTGACCAGCGCATTACCGACCGCTATGCGGGTGACCTCGGCATTTTAACCGAAGGGGTTAATCAAGCGGCCGCGCAAATTGAAAATGCGCAAAGCGCACAACAAAGACAGGCAAAAATAGCAGAACAAAAAGCCGCAGAGGCAGAGCAAGCTGCCATTACAGCGGAACAACAGGCGCGTGAGACTTTAGTCGTTAAACAAGCCCTAGATGTTTGCGCTACCTCGGTCATGATAGCCGATGCCAATTACAACGTGACCTACTTAAATCAGGCGACCGACGATTTAATGAGTGAAGTGGAATCGAAATTACGGGACGCTCTACCCAACTTTTCCGCGCAACACATCCTTGGCAGTAATATCGATATATTTCACCAAAATCCAAATCATCAACGCCAATTACTGCAAAACCTAAGCGAAACGTACAAAACACAAGTGAAAGTGTCTGGGCTCACATTTAATCTGACCGCAACCCCGATTATCGATCGTGGTGGACAGCGCCTTGGCACTGTCATTGAGTGGCAAAACATGACCGATCAACTTGCACGTGAAGCACGGGAGCGCGCCATTGCCGATGAAAATTTAAGGATTCGCCAAGCGTTGGACAACTCCTCGACCAGCACGATGATAGCGGATGAAGAGCTCAACATCATTTACGCCAATAAAGCGTTACATCAATTAATGAACGATGCTGAGGCCAACCTGCGCAACCATATCGGTCAGTTCGACAGCTCCAATCTGATCGGCAAAAATATAGATCAATTTCATAAAAACCCCGCTCACCAAAGAGGTTTACTCACAAATTTGCGCAATAGCTTCCAGTCAGAATTTATTGCCGAAAACCGCACCCTCAGCATCACCGCTAACCCCATAATCAACGACCGTGGTGAGCGCACTGGAATTGTAGTTGAATGGCTCGACCGTACAGCGGAAGTGGCCATTGAAACGGAAATTTCCGAGATTATTCAATCGGCCTCCTTAGGCGATTTTAGTCGGCGACTGGAAACCACAAATAAACACGGTTTTTTTGCAAACGTCAGCAGCGGTCTCAATCAAATCATGGAGCAAACGGATACTGCCGTGACAGATTTGGCCCGGTTGTTTGCAGCATTATCCGAAGGTGATCTAACCCAAAGCATTGACCGAGAATACTCCGGCGATTTGGCGCGATTAAAGTTGGACGCCAATAAAACAGTACAAAACTTGCGCGAAATTATCGACAAAATCCAATCATCGTCCTTATTAATTGCCAGGGCTGCCGACGAAATTTCGGCAGGCAACCAAGACCTAAGTTCCCGCACGGAGGCGCAAGCTTCATCCCTCGAGGAAACCGCATCGAGCATAGAAGAGATCACCCAGATTGTTCGCAAAAGTGAGGACAATTCGGTCAATGCCAATTCGCTTGCGGCCACCGCCACACAGATTGCAAGAGATGGAGATCAATCAGTGGAGCAGACTAGCGAGGCGATGACAGCGATAGCGGATTCGAGCAACAAGATTGCCAATATCATTGGAGTAATCGACGAGATCGCCTTTCAAACCAATTTGCTCGCCCTCAACGCAGCAGTTGAAGCAGCACGAGCAGGCGAACAAGGGCGGGGCTTTGCCGTGGTCGCGGGAGAGGTACGCAACCTAGCGCAGCGATCCGCATCTGCAGCCAAGGAAATTAAATCGTTGATTGATGATTCCGTTGGCAAAGTCGCGAATGGCTCCGCCCTGGTGAGTTCGTCACGCAAATCTCTGGCTGCCATAGTGGCGGAAGTGGATAAAGTGAGCGACATGATGGCGGAGATCACCACCAGCGCTAGAGAGCAGACTGCAGGCATAGAACAAATCAATACCGCCATCGGCCAAATGGATCAAATGACCCAGCAAAATGCTGCCTTAGTGGAGCAAGCCTCCGCAGCTAGTGCCGCCATGGCAGAACAAGCCGTCAGCCTGACTGAGATGATTTCCTTCTTTCGGCGCTAACAAAAAAGCCGGCTTATTAGCCGGCTTCATCGACAACATTTAGACTAGAGCAGCAGTTTCCTAACATCACTCAACACACTACCAAGATAAGTGAAGAATCGGCCTGCATCACTACCGTTAATGGCTCGATGATCGTAGGAGAGGCACAATGGCATCATTAGGCGCGGCATAAAGGCCTTACCATCCCAGACGGGCTTAGTATCAGCGCGTGAAACACCGAGTATAGCCACTTCGGGAGCGTTGACGATGGGTGTAAAGCCAGTTCCACCTATAGCGCCCAAGCTGGAAATGGTAAAGCAGCCGCCTTGCATTTCCTTCGGCAACAGCTTCCCGTCTCGGGCTTTTTTGGCTAACGCAAGCGTTTCCGCCGCCAACTCATACAAACCCTTTTTGTCCACATCCCGTATTACAGGCACCATTAGCCCGTTTGGCGTATCAACCGCGACACCAATGTGAATGTATTTTTTCTGGACGATATGTTCGCCGTCAGCATGTATAGAAACATTGAAGCTGGGCTCCGCTTTCAGAGCTGCGGCACAAGCTTTTAACAAGAACGGTAACGGCGTCAATTTCACCCCGGCCTTCTCCGCGTCGGCCTTCATGTTTTTACGAAAGTCTTCTAACTCGGTGATATCGATATCATCAAACTGTGTGACATGGGGAATATTGAGCCAGTTGCGTGTCATGTTGGCAGCAGTCAACTTTTTGATTTTGCTCATTTTGACCATATCGATTTCACCGAACTGGGCAAAATCCACAGCCGGAATAGCAGGTATACCGCTACCACCGGTCGCAGCTGAACCACCACCTTGGGCACGCTGAGTCATGACTGTTTTTACAAAGTTGCGCAAGTCATCCTTGGTCATGCGACCACGTGGTCCACTGGCAGATACTTCGCTCAAATCAACGCCCAATTGACGCGCTAACTTGCGCACCGCAGGACCTGCGTATACATCCTTGGAAGGTTTATTCGCAACTGATTGAACAGACGACTGGACTGTTGTTGAGGTTTCTGCCGTTGGAGCAGAACTGACCGACGATGGTGCAGCTACTCTGGGCTCCGCAGCAGAACTGGCCGCGCCGGCGACTTGTAACTGACCAATAGCGCTGCCCTTAGAGACCTTATCA
>JBNKFP010000143.1:0-7700 GCA_050289365.1 Cellvibrionaceae bacterium
AGCAAAAGCGGGATTGCACAGCTACATACAATCTCTGCGTCATTTTGCATATAGAGATCGAGTCCGAATTATTGAAATTTTCCCGGACGTTGTGAATACGCCAATGAACCACAAAAGGCAACAGGAAACCTTTATGTCAGCGGATGAATTTGCGGCACAAGCTTTGTCTAGACTTGCTACCAATGCATTGGAAATTTATACAGGCCGCACACGGCTTTTAAAATTACTTAACCGGTTGTCTCCTATACTTGCTCTGAGAGTGATCAATCTGCCAAGCAAGGATTAAAGTCGACATCATTCAAGTTTGGTCAATGCTTTTTTACTCTTCTGATGCTTTTTGACTAAGGCGTGGGTGAAAACGGATTTCTCAATTACGTCTAATAATCCACATGCAAAAGGGTGCTATTTTACTCCACGATACGTTTAGTTTGTATTTGGAGTGCCTACTTGCAGCAAAGAAAATTCTTAAAGTGAAACTGGATGGATCATTTTTTAGGTATGGCTTGGGTAGTTTGAATAATCCTATCTGCATAAAAAGCACTATTTCAATAAAAGTTGGTACTTTTCAATTTTTCGATCGAGTGCAGGGCGAGAGATTTGCAGCAGGTCGCAAGCTTTACCCTTGTGGCCCCCGACATAATCCAGTGTGTATTGGATGTGTTGAGCCTCAACATCGGCTAGGCTTGACGGTTGCGTTCCGCCATTCATCACTGCTGCAGCGCTGTGGCAGTCCGTGTCACGATCGCTCAAAAAGATATGTTGTTCATCAATGATCGCACCGCGGTTACGTAAAACGGCTTGATTGAGCACATTTTCCAATTCTCGTACATTGCCTGGCCAGCTGTACTGCTTTAGAAGCGCCATTGCCTGGCGGGAGATCTGCATACAGAGGCGGCCTTCCGTGCGACAGATCCTGCTAATGAGTCCCTCTACTAACATGGGAATGTCGTCTTTGCGTTCTCGCAGGGGTGGCAACTGAATTTGCATGGTGTTTAATCGATAAAATAGGTCTTCGCGAAACCGCCCCTGTTCAATCTCGACAATCAAGTTTCTATTGGTGGCGGCAATCACGCGAGCGTTACTGTGTAATTGTTGTGAACCGCCCACGCGCTCAAAGGTTCCCTCTTGTAAAACCCGCAAAAGCTTTGCCTGAAGCGGCAGCGCCAATTCTCCAATTTCATCCAGAAATAGTGTGCCATTGGTGGCCAACTCAAATTTTCCGGACTTGCGCGATGTGGCACCGGTAAATGCGCCTTTTTCATGACCGAATAATTCACTCTCTAACAGGTCGTCGACCAAAGCTGCGCAGTTGACTGCCATAAACGGACCGGAGCGTTGGCTGTACTGGTGTACTGCCCGTGCAACCAATTCTTTACCAGTGCCACTTTCGCCATAAATTAAAACTCGAGCTTGGCTCTCCGCAACCAGGGCAATATCCTTACTGACGTCAAGCATGGCCTGACTTTGCCCGAGCAGGCGCGGTTGAACGGAGCCTTGGTCGGAAATAGTGCTCAGCGCTTGAACCTGCCTAGATAGTTGTTGGTGCTGTAAAGCTTTTGCTATCGCGTGATCCAACTCTTCGGTTTTTACCGGTTTATGAATAAAATCAAATGCTCCTTCCTTAATAGCCGCGATGGCGAGATCAAGGTCGTGTTCCGAAGTAATCATCAATACCGTGGAAGGACAATGGGATCGCATCAGCTCACCCAAAAAATCAAAACCTTTCCCATCCGGCAGGCCTTGATCTAATAAGATTAAATCCGGTTGGTTTTCTTCAATTTGGTAGCGCGCTTCACGCAGGGTGCTGGCGTGGTATACGTCGTGACCGGCTTCTTCAAAATGCAAGGCCATAATCTGCGCCAGTGCCTGATCGTCTTCAACCAGTTGTATACGGGAATTCATTTTTTCTACTCGTTTGGTTCGTTACAGGGCGTTGTCATGGGTAAATAAAGTGTAACAGTGGTGCCAGACTCTGCGTTGGATTCGATGGTTATCTGGCCTTGGTGTTCATCAATAATCGATTTGACAATAGCCAAGCCCAAGCCGAATCCACCGGGGCGGCCACTGACAAAGGCTTCTGTAATTTGGTGTAGTTTGCCCTCTGGGATGGTCTCTCCCCAATTATGGATGCGGATAAAACAGCGCTCATTCTGCATACCGACGCTCCAGGTTATGTCGCCATCCTCATGCGCGGCATGGCAGGCGTTGGTGGTGAGGTTAAGGCAAACCTGGGTCAATTTATTGCGGTCTGCCAAAGCGAAAATCGGTGCTAGGTTTGTGTCTCGATCGTCTCTTTTGAACTGGCATTGTTTACTGGCCACTAAAGACTCGTAACTGAGAATAAAGTCATCCATATACGCGTTGATATCCAGCGCGTGCGGATGAACTTTTTGCGGCGTGGCGTAGTGCAGTACCTCCGTTAATAGCAGTTCAAGGCGGGATGTTTCGCAGGCCGCTAACGCGGCTCTTTTTTGTAGTCCACTGGATAAATCTTGCTGTTTCTGAATATATTCCAGGGCCATTCTAATGGTAGCCAAAGGATTGCGAATTTCATGGGTGATCTGGCTGGCAAAACGTCCAACCGCAGCGAGTTTCTCCTTATGTGCCAGTTCGTCTCGCGCCGCCAGCAACTCATTGGTTCTCTGGGTAACCAATTGCTCCAGCGAGGTGCTGTGGTCTTTTAGTTTTTGGTAGAGCTGGTAATTGTCTAGGGCGATGGCAATCCTTTGCGCAAACAACTCGGCAGTACACCGCTCATTGTTATTAAAGGGGCGTTTTTCACGATCGAAATAACATAAGGTTCCCACAACCTCTCCGCTGGGCATTTTTAGTGGAATGCCCAGGTATGAACAGTAGCCGGCCGGGGCTTCACCGTATTCTGAGTTCGCCAACGCATCAGGCACCACGAGTGTAGCCTTAGAATCTACAACATAGGTGGATAAATGACCATGGGTCTCAAACTGGGTTTCACCCTTTTCACTTTCTGGCATAAGGGCCAGGACATGTTTTTGGCTGTTCTGATAAAGGGTAATGGCTGCCAGGCCATCACCGAGTAGGTCGATGACAGACTGGCATGCTTGGTCCAAGAAGATTTGTAACTCGCCGTTGCGATAGCTAAGGCTAGCCAAGGTGTCCAGCGTTTTTTGTGGCAATTGAAGGTCATCGTCATGATTCATAATTGAGCCTGTGTTTGGAATACAAAGGGGGAAACTTTGCGACCGATCCAGTAGTCGATACTGACGAACTTTCCGCCACCGATCACAACCAGTGACATCAGCATGATAATGTACGTAGCCGCAAATTCCACGCCATTGTTGAGTATGACAACACTACCATTTTCTGTCAGCCAGTCATAATTGCCGTGGCTATGCAGGATGTCTTTTATTCGGCTCAGTCGTTCAATCGCGCCCATGGTCCGCTCGGTGGCAAATGGCCCATCTCCCGCAGCAATGGCAAGCCAGCCATTCTGCCAATGAACTGTGAGAGCCGCGACAATCATGGTGACAATCAACGGGATACTGATCCAACGCGTGGCAAACCCGACCAAAAGAAAAATTGCACCTAGTAGTTCGGTCGCTGTGGCTAGTGTTGCCATCAGCAGAGGGAAAGGCAAGCCTAAGCCCCACTCGGAATTGCCAAACCAGTCTACCGTATCACTAAAATGGCTGAGCTTTTGTGAACCGGCCATCCAGAAAATGGGCGCTAAATACAGGCGAAGCAGCAGGGCTGGGGCAAAATCCCAGTGCTTCACATTATCCATAAGTTGTTGGGTTTTGTTGATTAGGTAAAACATCGTTCAGTCTCCTTTAGATGAGTGAGTCTTGCTTAGGCTCCGGTCATTTGAACGGGGCTCGGTAACGCCGTGAGGCAGGGCGTAGATTGCGCCACAGGTGAAAAATTGGCGCAAGAATGCATGTGCGCCGGTTACCGTGTGGTTCGGTTGCTCTGTTAAGCCCCCACTTTCACTGAAAATCTTCAGCCACTCCTGGACGCCATAGCCTGGATTTTCAGAAATCAACTTCAGTAGCTGAAACGCCACGGGTGCAAGAATATGAAATTGAATGGCAAACGAGGCGTTGCGGCTCAGCAGTAAGTGCGTACTGTTCTCAGGCGGCTCTAAGAGCAGGAATGACGGGCTTAGTTGATGGACCGGAAAGCGATATTGGCGTAAACACGCCGTAGGGGAAATGGCTAAGCGAGCCTGTTCAAAAGCGATAGAGGAGTCAGCATGAGTTGCCGAGTCTGTGTAAAGCAACTCGGGCTCAAGCAGTTCATATTCCACTAGCTCCGGTAAAAAAGGCACGTTTTCGACAAACCTATGCCCTTGGGTAAAGTTGAGGAAGGCTCTAGCTAATTGTGTAAACAAGGGTGTTTTGGAGTGGCCACTGGAAATAAAATCGCGAACCAATTCTGTCCAAGGATTAGCGTCCCTATCTGGGTCAGCTTTCGATAATATGCTTTTTGTGACCGGCAGTGTACCGGCTAAAAGGCTTTCGATATTGTTGAACACCAGGTCACGGTACACATTGAGCCGGCGGGTGTTGAGCTCAGCTGGTTTGTTTTGCGCTAGAGGGCTCCTAATGTAATGGCAAAATTTCAATTGAGTTCGACATAAATTGTCGTTAAGCAATGTTACGGCGTGCATATCTTAAATCCTGCCTAGTTTCATGTTGTAAACGGTGAATTTGGTTCAGCTCTGTGGCAAGCTGTGCAGTGCTTGGAATATTGAAATCTCGCTCTAACAGGGTTGGATGCTGGCCTTTAACTTGGTAAGTGAATTTCAGCAATTCCCACACGGGATCAATAACATCTGCGCCGTGGGTATCAATGATCAATCCGTCATCCTCAAGATAATGCCCAGCAATATGGAGATATCGAATGCGTTCTTGGGGAAGGGCTTGAATAAACTGGTGCGGGTCGTAGCCGTGATTAATACTGTTGACATAAACGTTGTTAACGTCCAACAGTAAATCGCAGTCCGCTTCGGTGAGTACCGCATTAATAAACGCGATCTCACTCATGTGTGCGTCAGGACACAGGTAATAACTTACGTTTTCCAGCGCAATACGTCGTTCCAATCGATCCTGAACTTGTTTGACGCGGGTCGCTACGTGTCGCACGGCTTCTTCGGTAAATGGCAGCGGCAACAAGTCATACAGGTGCGAGCCATCGTCGCTATAACTCAAGTGCTCGCTGTATATACTGATCTTGAAGGTATCTAAAAATTGTTTAATCTGCGTAAGAAACTGTTCATCCAAGGCAGCAACGCCGCCGATGGAAAGAGAAAGCCCATGAGCAACCAGAGGAACCTCTTCGGCAATATTGCGCAGTTGCTCCCCAAATTTACCGCCAACACCGATCCAGTTCTCCGGTGCCAGTTCGAAAAAGTTGGCAGTAGCGGGTAGAGAGGATTCTGCAGTCATCATTGACCGTCTTAACCCCAATCCAGCACCCTTAACCTCAGTAAAATTGTTCATGGGACTTTCTCCTGGTTTGATGGATCAATTTAGCCGTGGCCGCACTTGCCCTCACCACATTTACCTTCGGCCTCAGTTTTGGTGCTCCCACACTTACCTTCACCGCACTTGCCTTCAGCTTCGACTTTGCCTCCACCACACTTGCCTTCACCACATTTCCCTTCGGCTTCTGTTTTTGCACCACATTTTGCTTCGCCACACTTACCTTCGGATTCGTGTCGGTTATTTCCACCACACTTACCTTCACCACAATTGCCTTCCGCTAGCTGTACATAACCGCTGCTCAGTTCAGTGGCCGAAAAAGGGTTAACGGTATCGGCAATACTGCTGGCTGTCGCAGCTGCAATAGCGGTACTCATTGCTGTGGTTAAGGTTTTTTTAACAAGTTTGTTCATGATGTTTTCCTCAATAATTAGTTGGTTAAGTAATCCACGTTTAAATGCGTGTACCATTACAATTACAAAGCCTGTGCCAACTCGTATCTGATTGAATATAAAGGAAAAAATAGATTTTAATTGAGATGTTTATTAATGAAACGTTACTTAGTGATCGTCTATGTTTTTACGTTATATTAAATTTAGAAGGGATTGGTTCGTCGGGCGAGAAAGCAATTGCCCCATCTAATCGAGTTGCTTTATCAACTCGATGACAGTCCATTACTTGTGACCATGACAGAGGAATGGGGCTATGACACACACTAAAGCGGATAGCACGATTGCAGGCTTTAAAGACGTATTGTCCGAGCATGTCACGACACCGAGCAATCAGGTTAAATCATTTGCTTCTTCCCGCGACGGCAATGCCCCTACCGTGCGTTTTACCAATGACGGGGGTGAGAGTTCATTCCCCTACGCTTATGTGCAATATATCCGCTTTAAAGGCGGAATTATCCTGCTCAGGACAACGACAGCGCGGATACAGATTGAAGGTAAAAATCTCCGTGAACTCTATTTACAGCTTGAGCGGTTTAAGACGGATGCGGTGCATCCGTCTCCCCTCGAAACCAAGGATGACGGACAACCGATTGTGGATGCAATCTCCATCACTTTTGACGAGGAACAACCTAATGAGCGAATTAATCAGTAACACCCCCCTCACCTCATCACCACGCTTTTCATTGGAAACGATGGATGATGAAGCCTTGAGAAAACTAATTGCCGATGGCTATAAATTACTGGATCGCCGTAAGCGTGAACGCGAGAAAAAAATCAAGGAACAGATTAAAGAGCTTGCAGCCGCCGAAGGGATAAAAGTTTCGTTTAGTGAGCCGAGTACACGGCGGAAAAAGACAAGCAACTCTGAGTAGCATGGGTAGAAAAATTGCCGCTAAAGCGGCAAAGAAGGGCACGCTTTCAGCGTGAAAATAAGTAGTTTTTGGCGCTTCGCTTGAGCGCTCACCAAAAAACAGTCCTTCGGTGCCGCTTTGTGCAGCTATTCCCTATGGCACTTGCAACCTAAAGTCAAAAGTCGCTGGCGCTTCTTCTTTTGACTTTCGCTCGCGAAGCACCATGGACGGGAGCTGCGCGGCTCCGAAAAACAGTTTTTAAAGGGCTAGACCTTTTTAGGAGATATCAGGGTTTAGCAAGAAAACCATACGGAGAAAACCCGTGGAAAAATTACTGATTGAAATCCTCAATGAAATTAAGGCGCAGAATATTGCTAATGCCGAGTTGTGGAACGCGAGTGACATAGCGCGGTACATGCGGTTGAGCCTGTCTTCTGTTCAGTCACGGGTCATTTGCCGGAGGGATTTCCCGCGAGCGGTAAGAATACCCACGGAGAACGGCTTGGGAGGGCGGAGATGGTATGCAAGGGAGGTGCGTGAGTGGGTGGGGCGAAATCGGGAGCCGATCTTATCATAACAATTTTGAGTGACTTAATTTTATAGGAATAGTATAAATAATGGATGGTTACAGGTAAGACGAATAACAAATTACAAGCTTTTACTCTTATTGAACTGCCCATAATGCAAGGGTTATGTGCGCAGTGAGCGAAGCCATGCGGCCAACTCGGCCTCATCAATAATCCCCTGTGAAGCTTTGATAATTATGTCACCGGCAATTACGGTATCGTAATCCAGCTCAATTCCATTGAGTGTCAGACACACATCCATCGTTGTAAACGCTGTACGTTTATTGCCGTCATTGAAGGCATGCCCCACGGCAATATAACAGGCGTAGCAAGCGGCCAATTCAAAAACATCCGCTATCATTCCATACGCAA
>JBNKFP010000144.1:0-7659 GCA_050289365.1 Cellvibrionaceae bacterium
GGTCTGTTTACTTTGTTCATCTTGGTTTAAGGTGCGTGCGTACCCTAAAATTTCGGCGAGCTGTCCCAGTTCTGCTGCAACTCTATAGGCATGTTCGTTGATAGACTGGCCGAAACCCACGCCGATTTTAACGTGGCTCTTGGCGCTTATATTTTGCGAAAAATCATATTGAAGTTGGGTTAAATCGTATTTTTTGTGATCGACTAAATTTCCGTGACTGCCACTAAATGGATCATTGTTGGCCAGAGTTCCAGAGCGATCATTGCGAATGTTTGCCGCGGAAATCAACAAGCTATGATCCCGGTCAGGATCAGGCTGGGCTGTCCATTTTACCCATGTGTAACGATTTTCGTAGCGGGAATGCGCCGTTTCAACGAAGTCAATTTCATTTTGAGTCAGGCGAATATCATCATAGAAAGACAGTAAACCGACTGCAATTTGGTTGAATTCGTTGACCTGCCAGTACAATTTGCCCAGTGCATCGCTGAATCTGGGCGAACCAATTTCCGGGTCATAGACATCCAAAATTTCATCCAAGTTACCTCTTCGACCATGCACTCGATATGACAGATTTTGCCTTTCCGTTTCACCACTTAGGCCTATTGAGGTGGTAAAGGCATCTATCGCAAAAGAGTAAGGGTAGTCATCTGGCATATCTTTAACGTCAATCGACATAATTCCGCTCATTTTGCCGCCGTAATTTGCCGGGTAAATGCCTTTGTAAAAATCAATACTTTTGATGTATTCCGCGTTGATGCCGGAATAAAGACTGTAAAAATCCTTCAGGTGAAAGGGATCGATAAGCTCAACGCCATCGACTAAGAACAATAACTCATCCTGTTCACCGCCTTGAATATAGGGTTTGGCTGAAACCCCTGATGAGGATAGCCCTGGCAAATTGTGGATCGCCTGTAAGGGATCATTACCGCGAAGGGGAATGGCGCGCAAGTTGGTTTCATTGAACGTGGTTTGGCTGCTGGAGTCGCGGCTTTTCATTTGGTAGTGATCACCGGTCACCAAAACTTCTTCTACTTGGCTTTTTTCCTCTTGTAAACGTATTTCATACACTGTTTTTTCAAAGGGCGAAGCTAGGTTGAATGGTTGAAAGCCGGGGCAGGTGAAGGTCAAAATTTTGGTGTTGGCGGAAACAAAGACCCCAAAGCGGTTCTCCGCAGTGAAGAAATAAGAGCGGCGGATTTGATCGCTGAGAATATTGAGTTTGTTACTGCAGCCTCGAACCTGTTCTCGAGGCAGTGAAAACTCTAATTGTTGAGTTGCTTCGGGGTTTTTTACCACATAATACGTCTGATTTGACTCCAGTGGCTCAATTAACAAACCAAACCGATCAACAATATGGCTTAAGCGCTCAATAGGGTCGTCAGCGGCGATGGGTTGAGTCACGATCCAATGCCTATCCACTAAGCGTTCACTATAGACGATAGCGTAGTGGTGGTTTTGGTAGAGTTCTAAAACGCTGCGGAGGCTTCGATTATGCAGCGGGAAATCACTGAGAGTGGTGGAGTTTTCGGCAAGTGTAGCCGAGCACCACAGTGCATTGAATATCAACAAACATAGAATAAAGGTGTGCTGCATCGATTATTGTTTTAGTTGATTTGAGCTTCTCAAGGGCGATCACGAATTCAATGAGAATAAGAACGGCAATATGAGCCGATGTTTAGATCTTTGTTGGTAATTATAGTCTGACTTTCTTAAGAAAATCTAAAGAGCATCAATTACCATTACATCGTTTTGCCACTCAACGCTTAGGTTCGCGGCTTTTAAGTATAAAGGCAGAGAAGTAATCAAATCCTGTGGGCTAACTTCGCCGCCGGACATGCGGTTGTTCAAAGCCCACTGCTCGACTTCTGGCGTCGCATAATGAATTTGTTTGCCAGAAGTTCTCGCGGCCCAATGGATCAGATCATCAGCGCTTTTGTGATCGAGTACAAAGGCGGGCGTCATATTCTGCGCCCATCGCCAATGGTGGGAAGACGTGGGCACTGTTTTTTGAATTACATCCTGGTTGTCACTGACGATGATTTGGTCACCCATCCCGTCTTGGGCGGTGACGGTCAGAGTTTGTGTGGGCAATTCTACATTCACGATCCCTTCGCGCATGGTGACTTGCAGGGCTTGTTGATCACTTATCACCTCAAATTGAGTGCCGACATCGGAGATCTTGCCCCAGCGAGTGAGAATCGTCACCGATTGTGTATCTGAGGCTGAATCGACAAAAATTCGACCTTGGCGCAAAGCAAATACTCCTGGGGTTTGGGTTTCGAGAACCGTATCGTTATTCAAATAAATTTGATCGGATCCCGCCAGCACGAGCATTGAACAATCCGACCCCGTGGCCAATTTACCGTCTGCAAATTGTTGGTTTGGGCTAAATTCGCAACTACCATGACTTGCCAATAAACGCAAATTTGTGGTGCTTGGAGACGGTGTAATCGCGACCATGAAATATACAGTGCAGGCGGCAGCCGCAGCACCAAACGGCAGTAACCAACGACCTATGCGATGTCGCTGTTTTCGTATGACCGCTTTTCTCCACTCCTGCTCTGTCGCGGCTTTCATTTGTTGTTGCAGTGCTTCTGCTGGCATTGGTCTTTTACCTATCCGTTTTAACAATGCTTCAATTTGGACTTCATCTTGGACTTCATCGTTCATATCGCGCACCCCAATGGTTGTCTGACTGGATTGAGCCCGCTTGATTTTGGATGCCTGTAAAAGCCTGTTTAAAGGCTTTTCGGGCCCGAGCCAGTAGCGATTGTACCGCGGTTTCCCCAGTTTCTAGTTTGATAGCAATTTCGCTTACACTCAAACCCTCGATGTATTTTAATTCCAGTAAATCGCCGTAGGCTGTAGGCAATTGATCGAGGGCACTCTGTACCAGCATTTGTAGGGTTTCGTCCTGCTCCTGATTACCTTCCAGCGCAGCCGGAATGCTTTCCACCGATGCGCGTAACTCCAAGTCGTGATCAAAGCTGATTGTGGCGCTCTCTTTGTCTCCATGACGCTTGTACCAGGTAGCAATTTCGTTGCGCGCTATTTGGCACAGCCAAGTCATAAGACTCGCTTCACCGCGGTAGTTATGCAGACCGCGCATGGCATTGGTCATGGTTTGTTGAACCAAGTCTTGGCAAACAGAGTCGCTGGGCGCACGCAGAGCACAAAAGCGGAATACCCGCGGGAAAAACGTAGCGTAAAAGCCATCGAATGCTTTTTGCTCACCCTTTAATAGGCGCTCAACCAGCGTTTTGTCTGCTTTGTGTAGCAAGAATGGGCTCCTAAACAGTTTAATCGACACCCTGTTAGAGGTTCCTTTGGTACAAAATCAATCGCACCGTCAGAATTTTTTATTCGTAAAGTCCGGTGGCTGCTGGAAAAGCGGGCGGATTTCATTCTGGAGATCCGTATTTTTACGCTATTGTCCGGAATCCGTACTGCTTGTTGGGGGATTTTGAATCGGCAGCCAGACATTAAATATTGACCCTTTGCCCAACTCACTGGTTACAGTAACTTGCCCTCCGTGCATCAGAACCAGCTCTTGCACTAACGCCAGTCCCAGGCCAGTCCCAATTTGCCCACCTTGGAAGGTGTCGCCCAGCTGCTCGTAGCGGCGGAACAGTTTAGGCAGGTCTTCTGCCGCAATACCGTTACCCGAATCCGCTACAGAGATTTGCAGTCCAGGGCGCTCACGCACACTTTTGAGCTGATAGTCGATTTTAATACGGCCCTGATCACTGAATTTCACTGCGTTGCTAACGAGATTCGCCAGTATTTGGATAAATCTTTGGCGATCCGCATAAATTGTTGTAACAGGCGGGACCTGGCTCACCATTTCCAAGTTTTTCGCTTCTGCAGCGGGGGTCAGGGCCGTTAAAACATCCTGAACAGCTTGATCAAGATCGAAATAAATTTTGTTGATGGTCATTTTTCCGGCTTCGACTTTGGATAGGTCCAATATGTCATTAATCAGCGCCAATAAGTGTTGGCCATTGCGGCAAACTGTTTCTATAGCGTCCAAATAGCGGGGTTCGATCTTGCCTTGTAGGCCTTTTTGCAAGCGCTGGCTGAAGCCGACTATGGAGTTAAGTGGCGTACGCAGTTCGTGAGACATACTGGCTAAAAAGGAAGATTTTACACTACTTGATCTTTTTGCTTGTTCCAAAGCTTTTTTTAAGGCAAGGGTCTTTAGCTCCACTTCAAATTCGATTGATGTGTTTTTACTGAGCAAAAGCAAAACAAATAAACCCAGCAGTGTGACAAACAAAAATGCGGCAACCAGAATGAACCACACCCACCAGGATTGGTACGTTTTGAGCAGGGAAGCGCTGGGTGTTATTTGGATCAGCCAACGGCGCTGACCAAATTCTATTGTGGTTTCGTAGTGGTAGAAAGGGTTTTCAATTGCTGACGAGAGAAATACGCTTTGAGCCTTTGCGTCAGAAATATCGTCGATGCGCATTGCATAATGCTTGAGGGTATTGTCGGAAATGACGGACTGAATCAGGTCTTCAACCCGAAAGACCACTGAAATAACGCCAATGTATTCTCCGGAGTTGGAACTTACCGCAGTGAACAATAAAAAGGCTCTTTTATTAACCGCATCCTGTACTAAATTGATGGGCTCCGTTATGGTGTTTTCGCCGGTCTTTAACGCGACTTCAAGAGCGTGGTTACGGCTTGGATTGGAACTCAGGTCAAAGCCAATAGCCGCTTGGTTGCCTGTCATTGGGTAGATAAAATAGACTGGATAATATCGGTTTTTCGTTGGGGAGTCAGATTTTTCATCGGGTCCGGTAAAACGAAATATTCGTTCTCTGATGGCCCCCACGGGCAGCAATGTTTGTTCAAAAAGTTCTCGATTCTTCTGGGTAATGATGGGGATCCAAGACAGAGCTTGTGTGCCAGGCACATGATGATATAGACGCTTGGCGTACTCGCTAAAATGGGGTTGGTCTATTGTCTCAAAAGTCTCGAATACGGCTTTCATTCCTTCACTAACATGGCTCGCTGATTTCAGTTGGTCGTTAATTTTTTCGATTTGGTCCTTGGCATGTTCGAGAAAGGATTGTTGATGGCTGGCAAACTCTTTTTCTTTTGCGAATAGAAATACGCTGCTTGCGCAGGAAACCAAAAACAAATAGAGCGCAAAAAAGCCCAGCATTTTCTGTTTGGTATTGCGTCCTTGTCGAATATTGAGCATCAGAATAATGGGGGCGAATACCATTGCACCTATGCTATCTCCTATCCACCAATGCAACCAATTACTGGGAATCGCATTAAGTGGTAAAACATTGGAAAAGAACAGGCAGGCAGTACCCACAGAGCAGGAAATAGTGCAGGCTATAGGTCCAGTTAATAGGCCAAGTCGCAGGGTATCAGCCGTTCTTTTGTGACTGTTTGGGTAGTTGCAAAAGCGCTGAGCTAAAACGACTGCAATATAGGTCTGAAAAGTTGACCCCAGTGCAATGCCCATAGCTGTGAGCCATACCGGCCCAAAGGGAAATGGGCCTCCCTGGGCAATGGTGAGATTAACAAGTGTTGATGCGCAAAATATGCCCAGTAATGCAAACGGGCCGTAAACCAGTACCACGAGCACGGCAAAGCCGGCTGCCGGCCAGATTGGGCTGGCAAAACCAGGTGGAATCGCAAAAAATGTTGCTAGCTGCCCGAATAGCCAATAACCAAACGCGGCACAAATTACTGTGACCAGATGTTTTTTTAGCAAGTAAACTATTCCTGAAAAGGTTTCCTGAAAGTATAGTCACTGGGATCGAAAGTCACGAAAAGTTGCACTTAAAGCATTTTGCGAATATGCATTCATTAAAATGCACATTATGGCGTCAAAATTTCCAAAAAATTTAAAGGATGACGATGGCAGAGATCATTCCAGCTTTAACTCGCGGAGTGCTCAGTCGCATGACGGCTGGGGAGAAACGTTTTGCGCTGCGCTTGAAGGACCTGCTGGAAGAAGACTATCTGTGTTGGTATGACATGCCCATCGGTAAGCAGCAACGCTATCCTGATTTCATTTTACTCCACCCCGGCCGAGGCCTGTTGTTTTTAGAGGTAAAGGATTGGAAGCCCAGCACACTGAAAAAAATCAATAAGGAACAAGTGGAGCTGCTAACGGAAACAGGCTTAACGACCGTGGCCAACCCCTTCGTGCAGGTGCGCCAATACGCCCTAAATGGGATTAAATGTCTTCAGCGGGATCCATTTCTGCAGCAGACTCAGAGCGGGTATCAGGGGAAATTAGTCGCCCCCTATGGCTGGGGTGTGGTTTTTACCAATATCACTCGCAATCAGATAGAAAAAGCCATCCCGGAAGAGCATCGACAAAATGTGTTACCTGACCATTTGATGATCTACAAAGATGAAATGACTGAGACAGCGGATGCAGAAGAATTTCAACAGCGACTGTGGGGGATGTTTCAGTATCGATTCAAAGATAAGCTCACTCTGCCGCAAATCGATCGCATACGTTGGCACCTGTTTCCAGAGTTGCGCATTGATTTACCGCAGCAGAGCGCATTGTTTGAAGCAGAGGTGGGTGATCCCTTAACTCAGCCCATTCCAGACATCATACGCATTCTCGATATCCAGCAGGAACAGTTGGCGCGCAGTCTGGGTGATGGACACCGAGTTATTCATGGTGTTGCGGGGTCCGGTAAAACCCTTATTTTGGGCTACAGAGCGGAAGCCTTAGCGCCCTTGGCGAAACAACACAATAAACCCATTCTCATTCTCTGTTTTAACACCTCCCTGGCCGCAAAATTGAGGAGCACCATGATCGAAAAAGGGCTAGCAGAACAAGTCCAGGTCTATCACTTTCACGAATGGTGTGGTACTCAGCTGCGAACCTATCAAGTCAGTTTGGTCAAATCGGATCAGCCATACTGGGAGCGAGAGGTAGTTTCCGTGATTCAAGGCGTGGATAGCGGGCAAATTCCTCGGGCTCAATACAGTGCCGTGTTTATTGATGAGGGCCACGATTTTGAATCAGAGTGGTTGAAGCTGGTGGTGCAAATGATTGACCCAGAAACCAACGCCTTGCTTTTGCTCTACGATGACGCCCAAGCGATCTACAAGAAAAAATCCAGCTTGGGGTTTAGCCTCGCCAGTGTCGGCATCCAAGCGCAGGGACGAACGTCAATTCTGCGGCTCAACTACCGCAATACACGGGAGATACTGGATTTGGCCTATCGTTTCGCTCGCGATTTTTTCAGCGAGCACAACCCCAACGACGAAATGGCGGTGGTCGAACCAGAAGCAGCCGGGTGCACTGGTCCCAAGCCGCAAGTTCATTTTTTAGGTCAGTGGCATCTTGAGCTGGAGCACTGTGTGCGCTGTTTACAGGTTTGGCACGAACAGGGTTTAGCTTGGCGTGATATGGCCATAATTTATGTCGCTGGCTATCAAGGCAAAGCGGTTGCTCAGCGGCTGCGAACCTTGGCTATACCTCACTTGTGGATGGCCTCAAAAGACTACAAAAAAGCTTACAATCCCGCTATAGATCGAGTGACAGTATTGAGTATTCAAAGCAGTAAAGGGTTAGAATTTCCGGCTGTCGTGCTAACGGGGCTCGGTCAATTAAATAATGCAGACATTGCCCAAGACGCGCGCTTACTCTATGTGGGTATGACCAGA
>JBNKFP010000145.1:0-7614 GCA_050289365.1 Cellvibrionaceae bacterium
CTTAGAGCACGCAAACTTTGAGCAGGCCAACGGTTTGAAAACTCCGGAGCATATTGCTCCAGTTTGGTATTTCACGCCTTTCTATGCGATGTTGCGCGCCGTCACGATTGATATCGGACCGCTTACGTCGAAGTTTCTGGGCTTTATTGTTATGGCTGCGGCAATCGCCATTTTGTTTGTGTTGCCTTGGTTGGATCGCAGCCCTGTGAAATCCATCCGTTTTAAAGGCACTATTAGCCGAGTGGGTTTAATAGTCTTTGCTGCCTGTTTTGTAATTTTGGGGTACTTGGGGGTGCAGCCCTCAACGGCTGGCAGAACCATACTGGCACAAATATGCACCATGATTTATTTTGCCTATTTTATCGGTATGCCATTTTGGACCGCGCGCGAAAAATGCTTGCCCGTACCCAGTCGAGTGCAGGCCCATGGATTGAGCAAGGGTTTGGTGTTTGGCGGCTTGTTGTTGTTTATCTTGTTGGTTGTGGTACCCATCAAGGTTGTTGCAAACACTGCGGGCGGTGAATGTGGCGAGGTCCCTTGTGCGCATATCGAACCGGATGCGACTGATAAAGAATCCCTGCAAAACGGTCTGAAGTATTTCTTCAACTATTGCATGGGCTGCCACAGTGCGAACTACTCTCGCTTTGGTAGAGTTGCGGAGGACTTAGGAATTCCTGAGCAGGTCATGTTGGATAACATTGTGTTTTCAGGGCAAAAAATTGGAGACCTCATGACCATCGCCATGGATTCTAAAAAATCCAAAGCGTGGTTTGGGGCGACCCCTCCGGATCTGAGTTTGGCGGCCCGTGCTCGTTCTCCTGAATGGATCTACACGTACCTTTTAAATTTTTATGCCGACCCTTCTCGTCCTACTGGCGTTAACAACAAAGTCTTTAAAAATGTCGGTATGCCACACGTGTTAGCAGAGCTGCAAGGTTTGCCTGAATGCGCCTCTGGCCCGCTTGTTGACGCTCACGGTCACACTGAACGCAATAGTGTGGGTGAGGCTGAAATGGTTGCTTGCGGGAAGCTGGTTGTGGGCAATCACAAAGGCTCAATGAGTGAAGAAGAGTACCAAAAAGTGGTTTATGACATCACCAATTTTATGGAGTACTTGGCTGAGCCGGGCGCTGAAAACCGTAAGCGTGTGGGTGTATATGTATTGCTGTTTATCTGTGTGTTTTTCATGTTCGCGTGGCTGTTAAACCGTGAGTATTGGAAAGACGTTCACTGATTAATTGTGCGTAAGGTGTTGTAAAGGGAGGCATGGCCTCCCTTTTTTTCAGAATTGACGGGGCAAAATTTGCCGTCTGGGAAAAGTTTTTATTGGTGCTACAATGACGACTTCTCTCAAAGTGGGGTTCTAGTTAGGCATACGCAGTCTAGAGCCTCACTCTAAATGTCCAAATCTGTGCTCAAACTAAATGGTGGAACCTGTTCGTGAGTAAAGTGACTATGACTTCCAAGCGCCCCTATTTTGTGCGGGCGCTCCACGAGTGGATTGTGGATAATTCTCTGACCCCATATTTGATGGTATTCGCCCGTGCTGAGGGTGTGGAAGTGCCGCAACAGTACGTCAATAAAGAGGGCCAAATCGTCTTAAATATTGCTCCTCGCGCGGTGATGGAGCTGGATATGGGCAATGACGCGGTTAAGTTTAAAGCGCGTTTTGGCGGAATCCCAATGGATGTATATGTGCCCTATCATGCAATACAGGGGATCTATGCTAGTGAGAATGGTCAGGGTATGATGTTTGATAGTGAGACGCCACCTACGCCTCCGACCGAAGGTAATGGCAAGGGGAGATCAAAATCGTCTTCAGGGGAAAAGCGGCCGAGCTTGCGCGTTGTCAAATAAGCGCAAAAAATATCGGCGGTGAGTTTGCTTTCTCGAGTAGGATGTAGTAATACCTTATAGCTAAGAAGATCGGGGCATTATCTTGATGAACCCCGTTAAATACAACGAATGCTCCTTTGTAAATAAGTTTAATAATGATAGAAGTGAGAAATTGTTATGGGAATTTTGCAGCATACTCTCGGCATATTTATTAACCCTCAAGCCGAATGGAAAGCCATTCGCAATGATAAAAACTCCTTTATTCAAGTTTTTATCAGTCATGTCCCCCTGTTGGCGCTGATCCCATCCGTGTGCGCCTATATCGGTGTGACTCAGGTCGGCTGGAAAGTTGCAGGTGGAGAGGCTATAAAATTAACATCCACAAGCGCAGCATCCCTGTGTGCTTTAACCTATGTCGCGCTGCTTGCCAGTATTTATATATTGGGTGAATTTATCAACTGGATGTCGAAAACCTATGGTGTGGACGACAATGCGGATCAACGACATTACGCCGGTACCGCATTGGCGGTGTTTGTTTCCACCCCGGTGCTTCTTGCAGGCGTGGCGAATTTGTATCCGTCTATGTGGTTTGTGGCCGTAGCGATGGGGTTGGCCGGTGCTTATGCTATATATCTCATCTATGAAGGCATTCCAATTTTGATGAATATACCGAGGGAGCGCGCGTTTATGTTTGCTTCTTCAGTGGTGACCGTAGGCTTGGTGCTGATGGTTTCTGTGATGATTACAACTGTGGTGATTTGGGGTATGGGCGTTGGCCCCGTCTATATTGATTGAGACCTGTATTTCGTTAAGTCTTAGTCCGCGAGCGCATAGAGGAGTTCGCACTGGCAATAGGGAGTTGATGTGGATTGTCCCGATGTAATGGATTTCGAGGCCTCTGGATTTGGGGTGGAGAGTTATCCCATTGAGGTTGGATTTTGCTTGTCCACTCACGAACGCTTTTGCGTATTGATTAAACCTGCGCCGAAGTGGACGCATTGGGATAAAAGTGCGGAAGCAGTACATGGGATATCCCGAAAACTTTTGCAAGATAAAGGCAGGGAGGCCAGTCTGGTTTGCGAAGAGCTCAATAGGCGTTTGAGTGGTCGAACACTCTATTCAGACGCTTGGGTAGCGGATAAGGTCTGGCTCAATCGTTTGTTTGAAGCTGGTCGAATGCAGCCGAAATTTCATCTTTGCGCAATTGAAAACATCCAGACCGAATGTCAGTATGGAGTTTGGGATAGGGTGCGTGACCGTTTGCTTAAAGAGTCGACATTTGCTCGCCACAGGGCCAGCTCTGATGCTGAATTTATCCAAAGGTTATTTATGCAAAGTCGCGATATTTGTGAGCAAATAGATGATAGTTCTACATAAGTTTGACTCGATCACGACGCCATTCTGCGAACGTCTAAGCGCTATTACATCTGAATATACTCCACTACTCGCACGACTTTTTCGACCCCAGAGACCTTAGCCGCTAATTCGCTTACCATGGTCGCTTCGTCCTGCGTAAGTAGCCCCATGATATAGACGATGCGATTCTCCACGATGACTTTGACTCTCTCGGACTCAATCTCTTTGTGAGTGATTAACCGGGTGCGAATCTTGGTGGAAATCCAATCGTCATTGGCGCGAGAAAAAAACGTGGAGTTGCTTTTCACCAGTAGTTCATTGTGAACCTGTCTCACTTTGTGCACGTCTCGAACTGTCTCTCCCGCTAGCTGGCGTAAATCCCGACTGGGGACTTCTCCTGTGAGCAGTACAACGCCGTTGAAGCAATAGACATTGATATGGGCATCCGCCAATTCAGGATGGATCTTGCGCAGATTGACGGCAATAATGGTTTCCAGTCGTTCATCATCCATGTACTCGCCGAACGTTCGTTTGCCTGGATTGGATTCAATGGGTTTTTTGTTGGTGGCTTCGAGAAATGTGACGCACGCGCTCAGTGAAAACAGCAGCATCAAAGCAGTGGCAATACGGGTTACGTTTTTCATTATTCGATTCCAAACAATTTGTGATCAATTAAATCGCACAGGCAATAAAGTACCAATAAGTGGATTTCATGGATACGGCTGCGCGAGTTTACCCTCGCGCACAGCTCGATGTCATTGCTCGTTAACAATGAAGAGAGGGCGCCGCCATCGCGACCGGTAATGGCTATGACTTTGAGTTCTCGCTCACGTGCAGCAGACACTGCTTGAATCAGATTCTGGCTGTTGCCGCTTGAACTCAATAGCAGTAACAGGTCACCTTCGTGGCCCAGAGCGCGAATGGGTTTAGCATAAACCTCATTGTATTGGCTGTCGGCAACAATGGCGGTGTAGCTCGCCATATTGCTTCCTAGCCAAATCGCGGGAAGGCTGGGGCGCTCCCTTTCAAAGCGATCTATAAGGTTTGATGCAAAAATTTGGGCCAAGGCCGCTGATGGGCCATTGCCACAGACAAGAATTTTTCGTTCTTCCAGCAGCGCCTGCACTATTTTGTCGGCTGCGGCTTCAATCAGCGGGGCCAGTTCTTCGCCCACTTGCATCTTGGCCTCGATGCTGCGCTGAAATAGGTTGTAAACTCTTTGTGACATGAATTGCGCCTTAAAAAGCGTTTTTTATCCACTCGATTTGCACATTGGGTAGCGTACCGGTTAACCCGATGACGTCAAATCGCATAGCAAAATGGTTGGGCGGCGGCGATTGTACTAAATACAGTTCAGCCGTCTTTTTTAATTTATCCTGTTTGGAGCGTGAAACGCTCTCTAACGCAGAGCCGAAATGACTGTTTTTTCGCTGCCGTACTTCGACAAACACGAGCACGTCTCGTTCCTGCATAATTAGGTCAATTTCGCCGAAGCGACCAATAAAATTGCGTTTTACCAGCGTCAGTCCTTGCTCAAGCAGGTAGCGTTCGGCAAAGCGTTCTTCGGCAAAACCTCTGCCGTGTTTCTGCGGCACAACCTTATTTGGGTTCTTGAAGAGGCTTAGCCAAGCCACCACGAAATTCCGCCCAAACTTGCTGGCGAACAAACTGTCGATTTTCATTGAGATTTAACTTCCCTGTTTGACCATAAAAATGTGCTTGTTTTACTTTTTCCAATTGTTTTAAGCGTGGATACAAATGAAAGCAGTCAACTCCGAGAGCATAGAGAGGTTGAAAGTTTGCGTAGTTGTCGGTGTATTTTTGAATGGCAATTTTTTCCGGTAGTTGGTTGTTGAAAATCCATGGAATGGTGGAGAATTTCATCCCATTCATATCTTGATCCAGTTTGCGATTTTCTTCCCCGGAATACACTTGGCTGGTGCCGTAAACCGGGATGTCTCCGGCATAATGAAAAGCGAGGGTCGGTTTTACTTGGCGAGCCTGCTGCGCTTGTGCTGCCAAGAAAATCATGTCGATGTCTTGGCGACGTCGCGGTTCAAATTCGATGTGTCCTACCACACTGCGCACTTCACGTGCACGTTGATAGCTCTCGTCTAGCTTCAAGGCCGACTGAATCACTTTGACATAGTCATTCGTGTCTTCGAAGCGATAATCGCTGGTCAGTTCGCCCCCTAATAGACGCCACTGCTCAATAAAAGCGTCGACGCTGCGATCGCCCCACGGAGAGTTGGGGGCGATGATCAAGGCGCGTCTGTGGCCATCGCGGAAAGCTTTGGTGGCGGCAATGCGGGCTTCGTCTTCAACCCCGAGACTAAATTGATACAGGTTTTCAATGCTGGATAATGGATTGTCAATAGCGTTAAGTGCTAGGGTTGGTACCGGCATTGACGGCCTCAGTGATAACTCTAAGATACTGTCTTTGCTCAGCGGTCCAATGACCAGTTGATTGCCATCAGTAATGGCTTGGTCGTAAAGGGTGTTGATGTCTGCGTTGTCGGTGTCGTAAAAGCGTAATTCCGGCATTTGGGGTTCAATTTGCTGGCGCTCAAAATAGGCAGCTAAAAAACCATCACGAATGGCGTTGCCTGCGCCACCAAGTTTGCCGGTCAGTGGCAGTAAAAATGCTATCCGAGTTGGCTGCTCTTCGAGTAATTGCCGCAGTAATTGCAGATCGGCGGGCAGCGAAAGGCTGGCCGGGTGGTCCGGCCATTCCGCAACCCATGCGTCCAATTGATGAAGCTGTTGGCGCAGATTCGTCTGGTTGTTTTTGCTGAGCGTTGCGAGTTGATACCAGCCCTTCAATTCGCGATCTTGAGCTGTTTCAACGTGTCTTTGCAGTTCATCTAATGGGATTTCCATAAGCGTTTGCCAGATGAGCGCTTCATTTTCTCGACTGGCTTGGTCGCCGCTGGTTTGTAAATTACTCAGTAATACTCGCTGTTCGGTACTGGCGGCGTAAAATTCCATGTCAAACAAGAGTTGCGCCCGTAAACGGTACACATCCTTTGCCAGGTTTGCCGGCATGGCTGGTAAGGCGTCGTCGATAAAGTCGGAATTTAGACGATCATAAGCGAGTGGGTAGTAACCGTCGGCCGCGGCAATATAGCTTTGGATCAAGCGCTTTTTAACTTGCAGCTTTAAGTAATTTGGTGCTTCAGAGTTCGCATTTACAGGCAGATTGTTTATGATGCTGCGCGCCCAAGGGGTATCGCCAAGCTGCACTAAGATTTCAGCGGCGTCCAATAATAGTTCGAGTTTCTGGTTTGCTTCCGCAGTGTTGGCGCGTTCGAGTAAATCTTTTACTTGATCCTGCGCTTCTTGTTGCAGCTGTTCTTCTGACTTGACGACCGGTTTGACCGGTGTGCTGTTGCAGCCGGTTAGTACGATTACCGCACAGATTGCACAGAGCATCAGGCGAAAATGTAAGCCCATGTTGGGATCCCCAAAAATGAGTAGGAGTGTATATGACTGATCAGCAAGCCGCTAAGGGCAGTCTTTATCAAGCCGCTAAGGGCAGTCTTTATATCGTGCCGACGCCCATTGGCAATTTGGCCGATATGGTACCTCGGGCTGCTGACATACTTCAAACGGTTGATTTAATTGCTGCAGAGGATACTCGACACAGCGGAAAATTGTTACAGCATTTTCAAATCAACACTCCGGTCACCGCTTATCATGATCACAGCAACGATCAAAAAGTGCGCGCCTTGTTGGATAAACTAAAGCGGGGGATGAATATCGCACTGATATCGGATGCTGGCACGCCACTGATCTCGGACCCTGGCTACCGTTTGGTTCAACAAGCGCGGCAAGAAGGAATTGTCGTGGTACCTATTCCCGGCGCATGCGCCGTTATAGCGGCATTAAGTGCTTCTGGTTTGCCGTCAGACCGTTTTGCATTTGAGGGGTTCCCGCCGGCGAAAGCCTCTGCTCGCAGAGCGCTATACAACAAATTAAATACGGACCCACGCACACTTATATTTTACGAATCCCCCCATAGGGTATTGGCGAGTTTGCAGGATCTGGCGGAATGTTTCGGAGCGGATCGCCGTATCGTTTTGGCACGAGAGTTGACCAAAACGTTTGAAACCTTTTTGAGTGGTAGCGCTGCGCAAGTTCTGGCCACAGTGGCGGCTGACAGTAATCAGCAGCGTGGGGAAATCGTATTGATGATTCAGGGCGCCGTTCATATGGAAATCAATGACCAGATTAGTCCCGAGGCGCAATCTTTAATGAAACTGTTGCGTGAGGAAAAAGTGTCTCTCAAGCGCGCTTCGAGTATTACTGCTCAGGTTTTCTCGGAAAAAAAGAATCGCCTCTACGAATGGGGGCTAGAGCATTTAGCATAAGTGTTCAATAAATGATTGCCCATTAAGCAACGGCTTGCTAAGGTGCGCCCTG
>JBNKFP010000146.1:0-7607 GCA_050289365.1 Cellvibrionaceae bacterium
CAACCGGTTATTTTTAATTTTTGAAGGCATTGCAAAACAGGTTCAACACCTGGAACGGGGCGCAGATGCTGCGCAAAGGTTTGGGTTGTCGCCAGTTTTAAATCCTCTAAAAAATGATCGGGTAGTTTTTTTTTACTAAGTCGAGCCAACTTTTCTAAACAGGCGTTCAAAGTAAGCCCCTTAAAATATTCGAGACACTCTAATGGCGAAAGATGTATTTGCTGCACTTTGAGTTGATCTGAGAATACCTGGGCAGCCAAACGTTCGCTATCAACCAAAACGCCATCGCAATCGAAAATCATCAAACAATGATCGAAAGCACCCGGTTCCAGTACCATTATTTTTTGCTTCCCGAAAGCGGATCTTGCGGCACCGCAATAAAGCGCTGATAAATGACGTCTAGGTTAGCCAAAACCACATCCTTTAGAGCCATGTCAGCCTTCTCGGTGATCTGACGCAGTTGGTTGAGGTCAAATTTATTTTGCATCGCCTCAGCGCACACTCGAGGACTCAGATGCCAGGGCTCTGGCGCCACTCCCCCCGAATCCACTCGGTAGGGGCGAAAAAAACACCGTGATTCGGCCAAATATTGATCCAACCACACATAGAATTCCGCGAAGGCTCCCGTTGGTTGTGTTTCGGCAAAAGTGAGTTCGAGTCGGTGTCCCAGACTCACTACTCCTGCGTCAAAAACGTCAAAGTCTGTTCCCCAGTGATGACGGGAAGCTCCCGGTAAGGCCGACCAGCGCAATATAGCAAACATCAATTCCGTTTCTGATAACTCAGAGGTATCCAGCGGAGTTTCGTCTCTCGACAAAACCGGTCGCTGACCAGAGGCCTTGGCATTCCAGATGGTCAATTGTCGTGTGTAGTCGCGAAAAGCGCTGGCAATACCGAGTTGAAAACCGGCTTCTGCAGCCGCTTGCTGAAGTGCGAGCACATCCGCAACAATATCGATATGCACCATCTGATGTTCCAATGGCGTTAAATGCGTTTGGCTTAAACCGTAAACTGGGGAAAATCTGGGTTCTTTTGGCAAAGGTCTACCTTTTGCGAGTTAAATCGACCAAGTGGATACACCACCTTATAGTCATTTATTTAATATGGTAAGCAAGACAACTAAAGCACTACTATTTTCATCTCATAGATTTTTTTAATCAGCTTAAAGTACCATTTTTCTTTTCTATTAGTGCAGCATAAGGTATTATTAACAAACTTTTTGGCTTCGCCAGAACGATGCAACATAATGGTGCTAACGCCTTAGCACGATTCTTTTTAAGAATTGCATTTTATCGGAAAACGCGAAAATTATTTTTAACAACTTTAAAAATTTGCACTACATTTATTACAGACCTGTGCTTATCAGTAGCCTGACGGTTAAAGCAGCGACAGAACAAGTCATATCAAAATAGCAACAAAATCATGCGGATATCGCTCAGCGATGCAACATTAACCGATGATAATAATAAAGGACGGAAAATGAACAACCCTAACCTTGCACAAAGTGAACTTCTTGAGCTAAAAAATCTAGGTATGGCTTCAGTAAATATTTTGCAAGCCATAGGCATCAACACCTATGAAGATCTCGCGGAAATGGGTCCTGTACAGGCCTATTGTCGAATTAAGAACCGCGGTATACATGTGTCCAAGGTAATGCTTTACGCCCTTCAAGGGGCGCTGATGGACGTCCATTGGAATGACCTTGCCCCAGACATGAAAGCGAGATTGGTTCAAGAATCTGAAAATTACGACCACGAAGCCCTCTACGCCCACAAAGAATCTGCCTAAACCAATACTCTTTCGCACAGGGACGTGCGCGGCACCTTAGTTTGCTATAATTCCGCGTCCATTTTGCTGGGAATGCGGTAGCATCTATGTCCACACTAATTTCACTCGCAGAACTCGAAGAAGGCCGTCCTCGGGGCGTATCCGCTGACGGAAAAAACTTTATCGTGATTCGCTATAGAGACAAAATATACACCTACATCAATAGCTGTCCACACTTGGGGGTTCCACTGGAGTGGAACCAAGATGATTTTCTGAATGAAGAAGGTGAACTGCTGCGCTGTGCCACTCACGGAGCTCTTTTCACGATAGAAGACGGCCTGTGTGTCGATGGTCCCTGCTACGGGGACTTCCTTGGAACCGTTCGAGTTCACATCGAAGACGATTTGGTAAAGCTAGTCGATTAAGACCGGAATGGTCTGATTCAACGTAATTTCTTTCGCACTTAACGGCCCCCGCAACGCGTATATGGCAACTCCGGCTTCGGCGGCGCGCTTTAGTTTTTTACCGTAAACTGGGTCGATATGACAAGCGGGCGCCACGGAAGTGATGCCCGAGTGCTGAACACAGAAAACCAATATGGCACGACCACCTGTTTGCGCAATTTGGGTCAGTTCGTCCAGGTGCTTGTGAGCACGAACACTGACGGCATCCGGGAAATATCCCTGACCAGACTCGGCCAAGGTAACATTCTTCACTTCAATATAGGTGTGCAGACCTTTGTGGACCAGACAAAAGTCAGCTCGGCTGTTTTCACCGTATTTCACCTCACGTAAAAGTTGATCATAAGGACCGCAGCTCGGTAGGTGCCCAGCAATTATGGCCTCTTCCACCAAAGCATTAGCTCGACTGGTGTTGATGCCCGCCAACTGGCCATCGGCCGTTGTCGCAATTTCCCAGGTATGGCGGTACTTGCGCTTCCAATTTCCGGAATCGGAATACCAGAGTGGGGAGTCGGATACCAAACAATTCTTCATGCTTCCCGTGTTGGCACAGTGAATGGTTAATTGCTCACCGGTAGCGGTCTCTATATCCGCTAGGAAGCGTTTGTAACGGCGGATCAAAGTGCCTTGCAAAAGTGGTGGGTCAAAATACACGAACAACTCCTAAGTTAGGCATAACATCTGGACTGGAGAAACTATACTCAACCGACTATACACTTGATATTGCCATACAAATTATCTGGCGATTCACAAAGGAATCTGTTAGCGTTCTCGATTTGAGCAGTTAGCTATTGAAAAAGTCGAATGCTACCCCATATTGAGGGTGTTATTTATGCTAATAACAACAAAGGACAACATTTCGTTGTGATTTGGACTGCATCACAATTCAATTTAGAGGCTTAACAACAATGCCCGATATGACCAGTTTTTCGCTCCATGGTATCGCTCCGTATCAACCCGCTGCGGACGAGGAGTATATGAACAATAAGCAACTGCAGCACTTTCGAGCGCTGTTGGTAGCCTGGAAAAAAGAACTCATGGAAGAAGTGGATCGCACCATGAGCCACTTAAAAGATGAAGCGGCTAACTTCCCTGACCCAGCGGACCGCGCCAGCCAAGAAGAGGAATTCAGTCTCGAGCTGCGAACTCGCGACCGCGAGCGCAAACTTATCAAAAAAATCGATAAGACCTTAGAGCTCATCGAAAACGAAGACTACGGTTTCTGTGATGCCTGTGGTGTCGAAATTGGGATAAGGCGCCTTGAAGCTCGACCAACAGCGACTTTGTGTGTGGATTGTAAAACCATAGATGAAATCAAAGAAAGGCAAGTAATGGGGTGATCCCGGCTCTTGTTACGGCGCAGGGCCATCGTCCCTGCGCCATTTACCTAAAGTAGACATTTTGCCCCAGCCTACTCTACCCCGCTACATCGGTCGCTTTGCCCCTTCGCCGTCTGGCCCGCTCCATTTTGGCTCCTTGGTTTGCGCTCTGGCAAGCTATCTGGATGCAAAAGCCCGCAGTGGACAATGGCTGTTACGCATTGAAGACATAGACCCACCAAGAGAACAACCCGGAGCATCCAGCCTTATTCGACAGAGCCTCGAAGCTCATCACTTATACTGGGACGGCGAGATTCGCTTTCAGAGTGCGCGCGGCGATGCCTACAGAGCGACCCTCAATAGGCTAAAGGAGGCTGACCTTCTCTATCCATGTCATTGTACCCGTAAACGGGTAGCCGCATTAGCATCGGGAATTTACGATGGCCAATGCCGCAAGCAAACGCCACCCCCCAAAGCCGCCTGCGCCCTGCGCTTGAAAGTGCAGGACTTACCACAGCCCTATCAGCACATCGCCAATCGAATCCACTTCCAAGACCGTATTTGTGGGCCGCAAACAGACGACCTGATGCAAACCACCGGGGATTTTATCATTCATCGCAAAGACGGCTTGTTCGCCTACCAACTGGCGGTTGTTGTCGATGACCTAGATCAGGGCATAACCGATATAGTACGCGGAGATGATTTACTTGAAGACACGGCTAAACAAATTTTCCTGTTTCAACTGTTAGGTAAATCCGCACCAACTTATGCGCATATTCCCGTCATCAAAGACGCTACAGGTAAGAAGTTAAGCAAACAGC
This sequence comes from Cellvibrionaceae bacterium, assembly GCA_050289365.1. GTDB lineage: Bacteria > Pseudomonadota > Gammaproteobacteria > Pseudomonadales > Cellvibrionaceae > JBNKFP01. The sequence goes on from JBNKFP010000146.1 coordinate 4,369, forward strand.
ATCACGCCCCCGCCATCAACGATAGTCAGGCACTGCACAACCTAAAATCGGCTCTCACTTGCTTAAATATTGAAACGAACGAAACGATTGTCGATATTGATGACCTGCTAACGGTAGCGACACAGAATTGGCATTTACCGCGGCATAACGACTAAGCCCAGTGCCCGCAAGCGCTCAGGCTTAGCCGTTTTAGGGTTAAGGCAATAAACCTATGTTGTTGCCGTCAATCAACCCGGTATCAATTGTATTGATGATGCCCGTTCGCAAAACACTGTGGTTAAACGTTACGCTGCGCGTTGCAAGAACTTGGGTTAAATTGGCATCACGTAAAACAAAATCCAACGTAACCAAACCCGTTGGAATCGACTTTGCGGGTATCGATGCGGTGTAATGGTACGGATCACTGGAATTGGTGCCAAACGAACTTGTTGCCAACGTTTGTCCATTTAAATCAACCGATAGATCCACAACACCAAATGGGCTGGTCACAGCAACCTCAACGGCAACATTGCCAACACTAACCGCATCCGGGTCAGGACTCATCACCGTCATAGAAACTCCGCCTTCATTTAAAGGTGGATTGGCCGGGCATAAAAACCGCACTTCAAAATCACGGCAAAAAACGTTGGTTACGTTGCTACACGCTATACCGCTACGGGCATCAAAATTCTGAAGAGTTTCTGGCATTGTATCTCCAGGACGGTAAACGGTCCGCTCACCCACTGCGCGGGCTTCCATCGCTAAGGACTGGTCAAGACAACTTGGCATCAGATCAGCCAATAATTCAAAATCCCCCACTCCCCCAGTATCATCACTGTTAAACCACGGGGACCATACATAATCTTCAGCGGCGTCAAGCGATACCGTTCTACCCGGGCCTATCCCTGAGTGAACGTATACTTGCGTAATTCCCCGATTATCCCACTTGTAATAATCGGGGAATATTTGCCACTGTTTGGGGTTTTCGTCGACTTGGGAAATGATTAAGTCGTTAGTCCCAACTACACGGGCTATTTTCACAGAGTCAATAAATTTGGGCCCAGGGTAAAAAGCCAAGTTCGCACTCGGCATGAAATTCAAGTTAAGGGCATCAGGTAAATGAATAATATCCACCCCTGAATTCATGTCCAAATAAAAATGATTGTCAGAATAGCCACCGTCAATTGTCTGATTTCCGCCTCCAGTCAACTCAAAAAGGTTAGTTCCGAGAGTGGCCGACTTTACTACTCCTTTGCCATCGACACTGTAGTGGTAAACCGTTCGTGTTTCACTTGTATTGGGGAAATTCCCACCTGGCGAACGGGACATAAACACGACAGCAGAATCTCGAAAAGTTTGCTGCAATTGCGGAGGGCTGGCGATTACCGAAAAATCCACTGCCTTTGTCGTATCATTGCCGAGAGCTTCAATAAAATATTTCATGGGCAAACGGTAATTAAAAATCGAGGCTGTGGTAGGCTCTCTGGAAAAGTCAGCAGAATTGCCGTCCACTAATGCCTTGATAGAGCCATCAAATTCGCTATTACTGCCATTGTCTTGAGACGCAATACTGATGACTCCTTGAATATCACCATTGGTGATAACCGCTGAGCCTATTCCAACACCTAATTTAAAGCGAGTTTCTCCACCGGCCTCCGTCATTTTTAGTACGTCCTCAAGCCCCCAGAAAGTACCATCAGCAAACGACATTCCACTGAACAGCGAGAGTTGATTGAAAAAATTATATACACGGTGAGCGCCTCGGTCTGGGATATCGTTGGGTCCAGAGAGAATATCAATACTCAAATCCGCTTCGTTGACGCCAGTTAATATGACATTACTTGGAGATACATCGGGGCCAAACTGAATCAAGTTATATCCCTTGCGATTTAAACCACCAAAGTCGATTCCGGTAAATGGCGTTTCTTGACTTATATAGTAAATATTTTCACCCTGCGGTGAACCGGCCAAGTAGTATTCATTATTAAATAGCCCAAGCTGGCGAAGATTGGTGAAAAAAATCTTGCGGCCAACACCTTGTACACCGATTTCAGTTTGCCCACGAATGTCCATAAACAAGGAGTCTTCGGAGCTTCCATCACGCCAATTACCTATATTGAGCAAAAGAGAATCGGTTTCCACGAATCCGGCGTTAGTTGCACGCACCTCAATTTTAATGAGGTTATCAACGGCGCTGTCAAAAAGTTTGGCTGTTAGCGGAATCGTTATCTTAGTACCGCCGCTCGGTGGACTTTTCTGAGCTAAAGAAGGATCATCCACGCCATTGATAGCAACTTCTATCAAGTCTATGGTGACCTTCGGGTCGTAACTGGCTGTCATTAGCGCGGCCGCATCGCCGACATAGGGGTAGGTAAAGGAAACATCAAATCCCGTTCGTGTACCGAGACGATAAAGAAAGTTACGGATTGCGCTAGCAGAGTTGCCCGATTCATCAACGGCAGTAAGTTCAATGCTGTTGACTCCGGTCACCAATAAATTCGGATCCAAGTTGGAAATGGTGTAGCTAAATGGCGTTTGATTCTGCTGATAGCCAAACCCCAGCAATTCTGTGCCATTCAACTTCGCACGCAGTGTAGATAATGATTGATTGGCAGTAAAAGTCACAGACATTGGACCAGTGTGCTCTACGTTAAGGTCGCCCTTGGGATCAACAATATCTATACCAAAAACAAAATGGGTATAATTAAACGCCACACGGTTTGACACGCCAACAACGGACGGCTTGCGGAAGTCGGCCACCCTAACCTGCAGAATATTATTGCCTTCCGCCATTTGCGCTGGCGTCAGACTAAAGGTAAATACATTACTCCCCGGTGAAGATTCTGAAATCACGGCATCGATCAGTTGGCCATTGAGCAGCACTTCGGCTATCGGCTGCACAGGGCGACTGAACTGCGCACTATCGTAGGCTACGCGAAACCCTGCAGTCACAGACGCACCAACGAATTGCCCATCATTTTTCGGATCGGTGATAAGTATTGTCGGCGCGTTGAACTGGATTGTGGTTTGAGTTGAAACTTGTGGATGGAACCCATCGTCCAAGGTAATCACCAAAGTGTTCAAACCCAATTCGATGCTGTCGTTGGCAATATTCAAGTTAATAGAACCAGTTCCTGGGGCATCAGTGTTTTCAGAAGTAGCCAATGGCAATATTACGCGAGTTCCGTCAGCGTGCTGCAAATAGGCATCGAATTGAATTTCCGGCGCGCGTGGATCAACGCGATAGTCGACCGAGAATG
>JBNKFP010000147.1:0-7597 GCA_050289365.1 Cellvibrionaceae bacterium
CTCGGCTCGATTCGCACAGCCCAGGAAATCAAAAAACTGGATATTGAAAACCTGCTTAAAAACCATATTGGCTGGAGCAACCTACCTTCTTTGGATCGACTTGTACCAACCCATATTCGTGTGCCATCGGGATTTGAGGTCGCCATTGATTACGCCCAATCCCCCCCCATTTTAGAGGTCAAACTGCAAGAAATGTTTGGTTGTGCAGACACACCCACCATAGCCGAAGGTCAAGTTGCGTTGCAATTGCACCTGTTGTCGCCTGCGCGTCGCCCTTTGCAAGTCACTCAGGATCTGGCCGGTTTTTGGCAGGGTAGCTATAAAGATGTACAAAAAGAAATGAAGGGGCGCTATCCAAAACACCCCTGGCCGGATGAACCACAATCGGCCCAGGCCACGCGCTTCACTAAAAAACGCAGTCAATAATCTCAGGGTTAAACCTGGCGTTATTGCAAATCCAATCGCCTTTTAAAGTCCCCCATAATGGCATCGTAGAGTTCCCCTTCCAAAAACTTGTCCTCTACCGAAGATTCAATGGAAGGGTTGTCGTTCACTTCAATGAGATAAACCGACCGACCGTTTTGTTTAATGTCCACACCATACAAGCCGTCACCAATATGCTTAGTTGCGTTTAGCGCGGCTCGCAATACCGGTTTTGGCACTTCAAAAGTGGGCATGGCATCAAAACCACCACTCTTATTGCCCGTACTGGCGGCATGATCGTAGATTTGCCAGTGGTTTTTTGCCATGTAATAACGACAGGCATAGAGCGGTTGGTTATTGAGTACGCCTATGCGCCAATCAAACTCTGTGTAAGTGTACGCTTGAGCCAGCAACAAGGCGCTGTTCTTGAACATGACTTTTAATTCATTTTCCAATTCAAGCTTGTCGGCGACTTTTTTCACACCCACTGAGAAGGAACCATCGGGTATTTTTAATACAATGGGCAAGCCTAATTGCTCAATGATACTGTCAATTTTTTGCAGGTCTGAACGGGTTAAAATTTTGGTTTTAGGGGTGGGTAACCCTTGAGTCTCGAGCAGTTCAGCAAGATAGATTTTATTTGTACAGCGCAGTATGGAGTCGGGGTCATCCATTACCACCAAACCTTCCGCTTGCGCCAAACGAGCAAATTTATAGGTGTAGTGGTTTACCGACGTAGTCGTCCGAATAAACAGGGCATCGTACTCCGGCAACTTGCCAATGTCTTTCTTGGTAATGGTTTCCGCCAAAATCCCATGCTTTTTGGCCGCTTTAATAAAACGATTAATGGCCACAGAATTACTGGGCGGAAAGCGTTCATTCGGGTCGACCAAAATGGCCATGTCGTAGCGGTAATTTTTGCGAACCTTCGCTTTGCGCCACACCAAACCACTGTAACTGTCGAGGGCATTGGCAAAATCCGTTTGCTGTTGCTCATCAAGAGAGTTAAGCGCCGCAGCCTCAATGCTGGATAAACGCCATATATCCTTACTTTGAAAAGTCACTTTAAGAATCGGCACCGGCATTTGCTCAAAAATTTGCCGAGCCAACTCACTGAGATCGGCCACATCACAAAACCCAAAGTAAACCCAAAGGGTATATTCTTTGGCGCCGGCGGCGACCGCAGTCAACTGTTTTTGGGCGTCAATATTGATCACGCCCAGCCAAATACGCCGAGATAGATCTTGGATATGTTTTACCGAAGGTATGACTTGGTGTTGACGCGCTTCAGCCAACAGCGAACAATAATACCCTGTCGTCAAATAACTGTACTGACGACACAGGTTGATGACTTTATAACGCTCTTTCGATGCCGATTGTGTCAAATAATCTTTTGCTAAGACAACATCTTCAGAAGGGTAAAACGGCGACCAGTCGGACGCGTTTTCAATTACAATTTTAAGTTTAGCCATATTTGTTGGAGTTCCCCAAAAAACCGCTTGCGGTTGCGCGCAAGTGTGGCATTATTCGCTAACTTTTCAAGTACTATTTTTATGAATTTTTCCGCCCCCCGTTTAGCCACAATAGACGACGTTAAAAGTCTTGTGGAACTGGAAAACCTGTGCTTTACCAGCGATCGCATAAGCGCTCGCAGCTTTCGCCATTTCATTACCAAAAGTCGCGCGGAAGTTTGGGTTGTAGGCACTCCTGTCATCGCTTACGGCTTAGTCATGTTTCACAGAGGGACCAGCCTTGCCCGCATTTATTCCCTGGCCGTAGCTCCGCAACACCGCGGCGAGGGCTTGGCGAAGCAGCTGATGGTTGCGCTGGAAAGTTCTGCACTGACTCACAATGCCTTATTCATTCGACTGGAAGTGGCAGACGATAACCATGGAGCGCTTAAGCTTTATCGCGACTTAGGGTATGACCCGATACGTCGCCTGCCGCAATATTATGAAGACGGGCACGACGGTATTCGCTTGGAAAAGCGTTTGCAGATCGTTCGCGACATTCCGAATGACTTGCCCTACTACGCTCAGACTACAGACTTTACCTGCGGACCAGCATCGCTGCTGATGGCGCTGAAGCGACTTCATTCCGATGTAACCCTCAATAAAATATCCGAGTTAAACATTTGGCGAGAAGCCACCACCATATTCATGACCACGGGCCATGGCGGCACCTCGCCTTTTGGCTTGGCGCTGGCGGCTCATGCGCGAGGCTTTAAAGCTCGAGTTTGGGTCTCCAACACCCACGCCCCCTTTATCGACAGCGTGCGCAGTCTGGAAAAAAAATCTGTGATCGAGTTAATTCACCAGGATTTCGTCAGTCGAACCCAAAAAGCCGGTATTGCCATTGAGGACTTTCCGAAGAGCCTCTCCGACATACGTCACGCCGTCGACAGCGGTGAACAAATCATAATGCTGATCAGCACTTATAGACTCAATCGCAGTAAAGAACCCCATTGGATATGGCTTGTTGGACTCGACAGTGAATTTGCCTATTTTAATGACCCGGATGTGGATGTCGAAGAATGGAAATCACCTATGGACTCAATTTATGTACCCGTACCCCTTTTCGATTTCGAAAAAATGATCAAATACGGCCGCAATCAATATCGAGCCGCTATACTGATATCTAAATAACAATTTTCAACCTTATTGCAACCGAGGCGTCTTAGTGACACCCTATATTTCAGCTTATTGTATTGCGAAAGAAATCAACCAAGTTAAGCTTAAAACCTACCTAGAAGCACAGCAGCAATGTTTGCGCTACAAAGATGCCTGGGTCGTCAACCGTCTTGAGGGACGCTATTTTATCTTTGACTACGGCGTGGTCATCCTCTGGCAACAACAGCCGCGCCCCTTTGACAAAGAATTTCCGTGGTTAGACCCCTACAAAATAGAGCCACTGGAACACATTGAAGTCGACGAATTCGAATATTCCCACAGTGATCAGTTTCGAATCCATGAAGATCACATCTATTTAAACAAAGAAGATTTACTCATTGAGTTGGCGGTAAGTCACGCCATTGCTCAAAGCTGTAAATTGGCCAGTTTTGAAACGGCCATCAAAGTACTAATGCAGGAAACCCAAAGCATTCCAGAGCAATTGGTACAGTATGGCCAAATAAAAATGCCCCAAAAAGAAATCGCCCGTCAACGGGGCCGATTATTTCGCGCTAAAACGGATATTCTATTGCGCTTTGACCTGTTGGATACACCGGAATTTTTTTGGGAGTACCCAGAGCTCGAGTCTTACTATCAAATCGCCACCCGTTATCTGGAGCTGCCACAACGCTTGTCTCTGATCCAACACAAATTTGATACTTTAGACCATATATTGTCGATGTTGGCGGACGAGCAAAAACACCACCACTCGTCGAAACTGGAATGGATTATTATTTATCTCATCGCGATTGAGATATTTATCTTTTTTGGCCACGACCTGCTCAAATGGTTTTAGGCACGCTTATCTACTATCTGCAGTAAATTTTCAGTCTCGATGACGGTATCGACTGACCGCCAAACCCAATAAAAATAACACCTGCCACCAAACCAAACTGCCCGCAGTTGTTGTGCTAGCTGAACTTGAAGAGGATGCCACACTGGCTGAGCTCGATACCGAGCTGGAACTGGACGACTGAGCAGGAGAAGAACTGCTATCGGCCATACCTGTGTACACCGACGCTAATACCGAAGTCGCCTTGATTCCATTTACACTGTTGATCAAACGATTGCCCCAGGAAGATAAATTGTTGGCATTAAAGTTAAGCGATATATCCAATTCACTACAACAGGAACCGTTGCCAGACCAAGACCAGCCCATGTAACCAACATCTAAGTCTTCAGCAATCTGCATGATAGAGTCGGCATCCACAAAATCGCCCTGATGATTATCGCCAAATTCACCAACGACCAAAGGCACGTTATTTTTATTTAAAAACCGCGTAACGTAGCTGTAGATCTTATTGTAATCCTGATACACCTGATACATGTGAACACTGAACAGGGTATTGTTTTGAGCGTCTGCACTGGCGACTTGAGCAGCGTTGTTCAACATGATTTCCTCCCAGTCCTGCCCCCAGTTTGCCGCATCCACCATGATCGTGTGAGTCAAACCCGCATTGCGTATAGTGCGAATTGCATCTTGATGATCCCCTACCCATTTGCTGGAACTGACGCCATTACCGGTCGGCTCATTGGCAACGTTGATAATGACAAAATCCTCCTGACCTTTCAGCACCCCAGCCAAAGACACCCAATAGTCGGCGGCACCCGATATGGTGCCTTTGTTAGATGAATTTCCACCGCTATCGCCAACACCGGTGACGTCGTGAACTTCCAGCACACAAATCAATTTATTTTGCTTACACAAACTGATGATACTTTGTACATCCGAGGATGCGTTTTTATTCCAAGTCTGGCCGTTACTCAATACGACCCGCACGGTGTTCGCTCCGGTACGCGCAATATCCGCTATAGCGCCAGTATTGTTCGGAAACCAGGTATGGGCGTGATTGATGCCCCGCATCACAAACAGCTGGCCATTGCCGTCTAATAGCTGGGTGCCCGATATAGAAAAGCCAGCCAGTGCCGGCAATGAAAGCGACGCTATGCTCAGCAAACCCGCACACAACATGGCTTTAATCTTCGTCAATTTATCTACCATTTTTATTTGTTTCCCAATAACCCTATCCGCCGTCGGCGCTAAAAGTGATCGCTTGTCTCGACCAATCATTTTGAATGTAACGGGTTACATTATACGAGTTAAAGAAAGCTTAATTTCGAGCACTACTTCACGACGCCTGAAATCTATTGAGGGAAAAGAACCCGAAGCAGAAAAATCTATACAAAAAAACCGCCTCAAGGGCGGTTTAATCATTCGATATTAGAAAAAATGGATTTTGGAGCTAGCTATCTAGTCGTTTCCGTAGCTCATCAAACGCTGGTAACGTTTGTCCAATAATTCATCAATAGGAATGGCGCAGTATTGATCAACCTGCTCGATCAATCGACCTTTAAGAGTTTGAGCTACCTGCTCAATATCACGATGCGCTCCACCCAGTGGCTCAGGAATGATCTCGTCAATGATTCCCAAATCCTGCAGAACGCTGGAAGTAACGCCCATCGCTTCCGCAGCCAGTGGGGCTTTTTCGACGGTCTTCCAAATGATATTGGCACAGCCTTCTGGCGAAATCACAAAATAGGTTGAGTACTGCAACATATTCAAGTGATCCCCAACACCTATTGCCAAGGCCCCGCCGGACGACCCTTCACCAATAACCGTGCAAATGATGGGTGTGCGTAAACGCGACATGACTGCAAGGTTTTGCGCAATGGCTTCACTGATGCCACGCTCTTCACTATCAATGCCTGGATAGGCCCCTGGAGTGTCAATCAGGGTCAATACGGGAAGTTTAAAACGCTCTGCCATTTCCATCAGCCGCAGGGCTTTCCTATAGCCTTCAGGCTTGGGCATACCAAAGTTACGCATAACTTTGTCCTGAACGCTGCGGCCTTTTTCTTCACCGATCACCATAACCGGACGACCGTCTAAACGCCCAATACCGGCAATAATAGCCTTGTCATCACCGAAATGGCGATCTCCATGTAGCTCATCCCAGTCATCAAAAATACGTTTGATGTAGTCTGACGTGTAAGGCCGATGAGGATGACGTGCGACTTGAACGATCTGCCACGGGGTCAATTTAGAGTAAATCGCCTCCGTTTCCTTAGCGGATTTTTCACGGAGCTTGGCAATTTCTTCAGAAATATTGAGGTCATTGGCATTGCCTACCAATTGCAGCTCTTCTATCTTTCCCTCGAATTCAGCAATAGATTGTTCGAAATTCAGGTAATTTAAATTCATAGTAAATTCTAGTTTTTGCTTGTCATTTTATTCGAGCACACGCAATAGCATGCTTTCTATAGGTTAAGTGACTGTGTAGCCCAATTTGCGGCTCAGTCACTACCGGTTGCGATGACGTAATCTTCGTCGCCAGAGTCAAATCGGGCGCAAGTTTACCACCATATCACCGCAAACTTCATGCTTTTTAGCCTTATAAGGCAACAACACATTCTCAACCAAGCCCAACAGGATACTCCACCCATGGATAAAGATTCCCCGATATCGAGCCCATAACTTAGTTCGGAAACCCTACATCTGCCGCCTGCAATACGGTTTTCGCTTCTGAGCGCTCGATCATTTTCACCAATGCCGACTGTATGGCTTCGTCTTCACGGGCATCGCCCTTACTGGCGAAGCGCTGCTCTTGGATCTCTGCACCTGCTTCTACAAGGAAACTGACCTGAACCTCGCTGGCCACACCATCAGGCCCACCCCAATAGGTTAGGGTGATTTGCGGATATCCCTGATGTCCCATTTTTATCCGCTTGGCAATTCGCTTTTTGGACTTATCCAAATTCATTGAGCTTTCTCCGCGATCAACTCCGTTAGGCGTAACGAACTTCCACAAAATCGTGACCATAAAGACTGCGTAAATGCAGTAGAAGTTCATCACTGGGTTTAACTTGCCACTCCTGCCCCAACCAAAATTGACCACTGCACTTTGTTTCGGCCATTTGGTAGCAAATCCCGATAGGACAACCCCCATGCCGGTGAGGCGTTAGGATATCCTTGAGCTGCATAACAGTCTGTACGGTTGTCTGCAATTGTTGCCAGTGAATATTGATTGCCTTCACTTTGGCCAAGCGAGCATCGGCCAAATCCAAAACACCCTCTGCCCGCATTTTTAGACCACCATTGTAATCATCTACACTGACCACGCCTTCAACCACCAGCAGAGCGTCTTTTACCAGTTTGTCTCGGTACTCGTTAAAGGTATCGGAAAACACCGCCACTTCGACACGACCACTGCGGTCGTCAAGAGTGATAAACGCCATATTGTCACCGCGCTTGGTTTTCATCACCCGAAAAGCCACCACCAAACCGGCCACGGTTTGACGGTTTTTATCGGGCCGCAAATCCGCGATACGACTCGATACAAAGTGTTTAAGCTCGGCATGGAATTCGTCAATAGGATGACCAGTAAGGTAAAGACCCAGACATTGGCTTGAAAGTAAATATGGGTTACACCTTGGGCCAGCAATTCCCGTTTAGCCACCTCTGCTCCGGCCTTAATTTTTGGCTCTTGCCAGGAGGTGATGATGGG
>JBNKFP010000148.1:0-7526 GCA_050289365.1 Cellvibrionaceae bacterium
GGTCACTTCAAGGCCGCCCGATTTTTTTGGTTTAAAGTAGGTTGAGCCTTTGGGTGTGTTGCGGGCGCGAAGATAGAAAATCACACCGTAGATGAGGGCCAGTACTCCGGTGCTGCCAATGGCAAAGCGCCAGCCATTTTCACCGCCAAAAAAGGCGACGGCTAAGGTCGGCAGGGTAAAAGCGGCAGCTGCGGAGCCAAAGTTACCCCAGCCACCGTATACGCCCTCCGCTAAACCCACCTGACGCGCAGGAAACCATTCGCCCACCATTCGAATGCCAATAACAAAGCCGGCGCCAACGAAGCCCAGTAAAAAACGAAATAGAGCGAGTTGTTCGAAAGTTTGTGCGGATGCAAATGCCAGACACATCATTCCAGATGATATGAGCAGTAAACTGTAAACAATTCGGGGGCCAAACTTATCGACTAAAATTCCCACCACGATCCGTGATGGAATGGTTAAAGCAACGTTGAGTATCAGTAGGGCCTTCCACTGAGCCAGAGTCATGTCAAAGGTTTCCATGATCAATGGTTTTAATGGGGCGTGAGAAAACCATACAACAAAGGTAAGAAAAAAGGCGAACCAAGTTAAGTGGAGGGTCCGGATGTTGGTCTGGGAGAAGTCCAGCAGGTTGAGTTTTGAGGAGCTCATAAAGTTTGTCCAAAAAGTCTAAGTAAAACGGGAAAATTTCTATGCATCCTAGATATGAAAGGGTGCCTAAGTTGCCAGATTACTCGGGCTTTAAAGCAATAAGTGAGCCATGGTGATTATTTTGATTTATCTTCAATAGAAACAGTATCTTATTATTAGTTGTTGAAGTTAATTCTCATTTCCGCCTGAGTGAGAATGTGTTGAATTGGTGCGTTTTGATTGACTATATGTATCAATATATATCATTAACTACGACAAAAATTATTATTTAACCCCATTAAAGTGCCTTTGCGACTTAAAGTGGGGCATAAATATCTGCCTTTGGTTGGTGTAACTTGGCCAAAACTTCAATTCAATTGAGTGGGGTGCACGAAAATGGTTAAACCGGTGTTTTTTCGATTTCATGACGAAGTAACTTTAGTTAATGTTTGGGCTCCGTTACCATTGGTCGATCAGACTGTGAGGGTGAGATATGAATAGATTGGGCTTGAAGTGCTTATTGTGCAGTTGGCGCAAAATACTTTGTATGGGCGTTTTGGCCAGTTTGGTGGTATTGGTCGGCTGTAAAGCGGAGGTTGGGAGTGAACGATGGTGCAAGGAGTTGAAGGAAGAGTTGGACGAAAAATTAACCTTGGATGGCAGTAAAGATTATGCCAAACACTGCCTCTTTAAATAGATTGTAACGTTTAGTAAGGGTTCGGAAGTGCAAAAAATTGCAGATATGGGTAAGGCGTTTTTGCTGGCTTTTTCAGGGCTGATTGTCGCATTGGGAATCACCTGGTGGATTATGGCGCAGATGAATTTCTCTTACGGCTTTTGGCATGGTTATGGCGGGATGGCAGAGGGGATTGATCGACTGGCCAAAACCAACGTGCAAAAATTTGGTTTTGAAAAAACCACAAAAGAGCAGCGCGAAGACCTGTTTAAGCAGATCATGGATTGTATTCATAATAATGGAAAGGGGTTAGAAGAGATCACTTATAAGGTTGATGGATTCCCAGAGCAAACCCTGTTGGTAGAGTCTGAAGTGATTCATTTAAATGACGTTGCGAATTTAATACAGTTAGGCTTTTACATCGTTATGGTTGGTTGTTTCGTTTGGGGTGGCTTGTGGTTCTTTTATGGCTTTAGGGGAAGGGTTGCGCCATCACTGCTCCTTCAGATTGGCACAATTCTCTTATTTGTGCTGGTCGTAGTCGCGGTGGTTTTTGCCATCGGCCCTGTTCCCGTGTTTTATCAACTCCATGTTTGGCTGTTTCCGGAGGGGCATCAATGGTATTTCTATTTCCAGAAGTCTTTGATGGCGACAATGATGTACGCCCCTAATTTTTTTGGTTGGGTTGCGGTTGAGTGGTTGGCAATCAGTTTACCGGTGTTTTTTGCATTGCAGTCTACAGTCGCATTTCTGATCAAAAAATTGCAGGCTCGATAGAGGTGTCACATACGAACGTCTGTGGTGCAGGCGTTTTTGAGCGGAAGGTGTAGGGAGAATGTTGCACCACGGCCCAGTTCTTGCGCGTAATGGATGCTGCCTCCGTGTGCGTCGACTATGTTTTTGGCGATGACCAATCCCAAGCCGGTTTGCTTTTCCCCGGCCGTACTTTGAGTGCTGATGGTTTGGTAGGGTTGAAACAGTTTGTTTTTTTCGCAATCCGGTATTCCTGGGCCACTATCGGTTATTGTCAACTCGATTTCTTCACAGACAATTTTTAGGCCAATCTGAATGCTTCCTTTATGGGGGCTGTACTTGATGGCGTTGGTTAAAAGGTTGTCCACCACCTGTTGTATCTTGATCCGATCCGCGAGAAGGGAGATGTCAGCGGTAAGCTCACTGTTGAATTGAATTTCTTTTGCTTCGGCTTCGGAGCTATAGAGTTCAATTCGTTCCTTTACAATTTTTGACAAGTTCAAACTTTCGCAATTTAGCTTGAGTTGTCCGCTCTCAATGACAGAAAAATCCAGTAATTCATTGAGTAGGGCTTGCATGTCAAAGCTGTTATCTTCGATCATCTTTAGCATGGTTTGCTTACGTTCATCAGGCCAGGCTTTCTTTTGAAGTAAGCATGAGGCATTGTGAATGGCCGCCAATGGCCCGCGAATATCGTGCGCTGCCGTGCTCAAAAATCGATTTTTTAGGGCATTTAACTCTTTTAATTTCTGGTATTGATCAAGGCGGTCAATCGCCCGATTGATGCGACATAAAAACTCTTCTGGTATGAAAGGTTTTAGCAGAAAATCATCTGCCCCTGCTTTAAGAAAACGAGCGGAATTGGATCTGCCGCCATGGGAAGAGACACCGATAATTTCCAGGCTATCTTTGCTGATTTGGTTGCGAATTTTGGAAGTGAGTTCAAAACCGTCCAAACCTTCCATATTGCAATCGACTATGGCTAAGCAAATATCGGGGTTGGCTCCAATGATATTGAGCGCCTGTTCACTTGATGCCGCAGAATGTACTTTTACGCACTGAGTTGCTAGTAGTTTTTCCATGGTTTTGCGTGCTACGACAGAGTCATCGACGATCAAGACCTCTTTATTGCGGTTGTCGAATAGGCGTTTAACCATCCAAACGACATGTTCCACACTGTGTGCGCTGGACTTATGGGCATAGTCAGAGATGTTCTTTCGCCATAGATCCTCTTCTGTAGCTTCGTCCGCGGTGCCGGTGAAGACTATGGATGGAATTTTGGCATCCACAACCAGGTCAATCGCCTCTCCGAGGGGGGCGTCTGGAAGTTGCAAGTCGACGATTGCTGCGAAATAGGGGCAGGGGGTTTTTGAGTGCAATAGTCTTTGGGTTTCGTCAAGGCTTTCGGCGATGTCACTATCGAAACCGTGCTCCTGTTTGACTAGAGTCTGGAGCATTTGGGCAAAGACTTTGCTGTCTTCTATGATCAAGAGTCTTGCGGGCATAGGCGGTTTCAACAATCCTTAGGGTGCGACTTAAGCTTAGATCAGATGCCCCAAAGGTGGTAGAAACTGGCGTGACAATTCACATAATAGAATGGCTGTGAAACACCAAGGGCCTCGCTTGTGGCCCTTGGTGTCATTTGTGTGTTGGACTAAAACGTCATTGCTGCCATCAGCCACACTTTAGTGGTGTCAGTCGCGTATGTGTCTGCGCTGTATTGAGCTCCTTTAAGGGTTAGGGCTACGGGACCCAATTTTTTGCCGACAACCACGCCCAATTCAGTGCCGTAATCTATGGAACCTTCATTGGAGCTTAAGGTGTGGTATACCGCCGCCAATTTGTAACCGCTGACAACTGAACCGATGCTGAGATAAGTATCTTCGATACCAGCGTTCGGTGTATTTAAGAATTTGTCCGTCCAACCTTGGAACGCGTGTAAAGTGGCCAAAGGTGTTTTAAAGGCTGTAACGCCGTCGTCCGAACCAAGGACTTCATAGCCAGGCTTGATATTCAATTTGGTGTTACCAACGGGTATCGCAAAATTGACCTCAGCCATCATATAGTTGGCGCTGTATTCCGTTGGGTTGTCACCGGCTTCTGACTGGGTAGCGTATTCCAAGTTGTAAGTCACCATGCTTCCGGCTTTGCCTTCCCAGCGTATACCAAAAGTGTCACTTGAAAGGCCTGCTGCGGTCTTGTTGTCTATTAAATATCCGTAACCCACGGCGCTGCCGAAGGGGGTAGAAAGGCGAGCATTGAGCAGCACGGTCTCTTGATTGTGATCGCCTGCCTCACCGAAAATCCGATTTACGTCAGTTACATAGGCTGCGAATAGAGAAATCGAATTGAATTTGCTGGTTACAGAGAAAGCATCATAGGTTTGTTCATCTTGTCGCCAACCTACACCGCCAACAAAGCGCTGGTTATCGAGCAAAATCCGCTGTCTTCCATATTTGAGTGTGGTCCCACCTGTGGTGTAGCTCAAGTAGGCTTGATTGACTTCGGTTACCTCTGGGTCAGCGATTACGGCGGTGCCTCGTGCCGTCACGCCATCGGAGTAATCCTGCTCGACGATTTCAGTGGTGTCGTCCATTTCCAGGGTCAGACCGAACCCATTGAATGCTCCTGATGTGTAAGTGAGCCGAGTTTTTAAAGTGGTCGCCAAGGCTGAGTCTGTGCCGTCCTGATCTACGCTTTCGATTCGTGGGCGTAGATGGAGTTTTGTGGTGCCCGCTTTTAGAGCCTCTGCAATGGACTTCGCTTCTTCCGCAAATACCGGAGTGCTTGTTAGTATGGTGCCTATGGCAAGTGCTAGGGTGTAATTACGTGTCATTCTCATTTTCATACTCCACATGGTCAAATTGTATTTCAGTTTTCTTTTAAAGGTATTACCCAAAGTTTTTAGCGTTGCATTATGTTTGTATTCAGTCAGTACGTTCCTATGTGTGTTTTAGTGGCGCAGGCGTGCCGCTAAAAAGTGCCTTGCACATTTGGTGTAAGGCGAACTTTCTGTTTCTCGTTTCGTTTGCAGAGGGGTTTTGTCTAGGCTGTCATTCTTTCTTTGACGTCCGAGCTATCAACCGAAGGTATTGGTTTTTCCTGACTCTCAGCGATGTTTTCTGAAACTTGGGGCGGTAGCGTCTCGGACTTTTCATCGTCTTTGTGGCCGTGTTCATACTCTTCTAGGAACGACAGCAATTCTTCTCTGTAACGATAGTAATCCGGATGCTCGAGCAACTGTTTGCGCGTACGCGGACGGGGAAGGTCGACGTTCATTATTTTACCGACTTTTGCGTTAGGCCCGTTGGTCATCATAATGACTCGGTCAGCCAATAATATGGCCTCGTCAACATCGTGAGTGACACACACTGCGGTAACTTGTGTGCGTGTCCAAACTTCCATAAGGACTTCTTGCAATTCCCATCGTGTCAGGGAGTCCAACATGCCAAAGGGTTCGTCGAGCAACAACAATTTTGGTGATAGGGCAAATGCTCGTGCAATGCCGACGCGTTGCTTCATGCCGTTTGATAATTCACTGGCTTTTTTATCCATGGAATCGGCGAGTCCAACACGAGTTAAATAGTACTCGACAATTTCTTTGCGATCCTTTTTTGTTCCGTGTGGATAGACTCGATTCACTCCGAGCTCGACATTTTGGCGAGCGGTTAACCATGGAAAAAGGCTAGGTGCTTGGAATACTACGCCACGATCAGGCCCAGCACTGACAACTTCTTTTCCATCGAGAATAATCCCGCCATTGCTGATCGAATTAAGGCCGGCGACCATTGATAGAACAGTTGATTTACCGCAACCGGAATGACCGATCAAAGAAATGAATTCTCCTTTTTTCATTTTTAAGTCGAAGTCTTCCACCACGGTTAGAGGGCCTTTGGGTGTCGGGTATATTTTTGAAACTTTAGAGAATTCAACATAGCGTTCTAAAGCTTGGGTTTTAGCCGATGCGGCATCTATGGCGACTTGATTCGGTAACTCTGATTTGTTAGCGGTGTTGGGTAGTATTGATGGTAATACGCGTTGGTCGTCTTCCTCGGATTTTTCCATGCCGACCTGCATCAGATATTGGGTGATGTCTTTCCTGAGTAATTTAAATTCCTCGTTGTGATTCATCGCCGTGCGGTCTCGTGGCCGAGGGATGTTGACTTTAAATTCGGGGCCGAGAGTGGCCCCTGGTCCGGGGGTGAGTGGAATAATCCGGTCAGCCAATAATATTGCCTCATCGACATCATTGGTAATGAGAACGATGGTTTTTTTCTCTAGCTGGGAAATTTCTTCAATTTCATCCTGCAGTTTAGAGCGCGTTAACGCATCCAGAGCGGAAAGTGGTTCATCGAGCAAAATCATTTCCGGCTGCATAGACAATGCACGCGCTACGGCTACGCGCTGTCGCATACCACCGGACAATTCAGCTGGTTTGCGATCCACCGCGTGACTTAAACCGACCATGTCGATATAGCGCATGATGTGTTGGTGTTTTTTCTTTTTATCCCAGCTCTTAAACACTTGATCTACAGCGAGCTGGATGTTGCCATACACCGACAACCACGGCATGAGCGAATAGTTTTGAAAAACAACTCCGCGTTCCGGACTCGGACCTGTAACGGGCTTTCCCTTAAACAGAACTTTTCCTGAGTTGGGTTTTTGTAAACCTGCAATCGCTGAGATTAACGTCGTTTTACCGCTGCCAGAAAATCCAACAATCGCGACAAACTCACCATCTTTGATTGATAAGTTTATGTCTTTGAGGACCTCAGTGACATTATCGCCAGTGCCAAAACTTTTGTTCAGGCCTTGTATTTCGCAAATAGACATCTTAAAACTCGCTGCAATGGGTAAAGGTTAGCGTTTGTCTGTAAAGGTGAATAGACTTTGTAGCGTAAACATAACTCGATCCAGTAAAAAGCCGATAATACCGATCGTTAATACCGCTACCATGATTCGCCCTAAAGATTGGGAGCTTCCATTTTGGAATTCATCCCATACAAATTTGCCTAAGCCTGGATTTTGCGCCAGCATTTCCGCTGCAATTAATACCATCCAGCCAACACCCAGTGAGAGTCGCAAACCGGTAAAAATCAATGGCAGAGAGGAGGGTAGGACTAATTTTGTGATTTTGGTCCACCAGCCCAACTGCAATACTTTTCCGACGTTCATTAAGTCCTTGTCAATAGAGGCTACGCCCAAGGCGGTATTTATCAGAGTTGGCCACAGTGAGCACAAGGTCACCGTGATTGCTGAATTCAAAAACGACTTGTCAAACCAGGCGTCATCGGAAGTTACATAGGTGGCACTGACAATCATGGTTACAATCGGTAGCCATGCGAGAGGAGAAACTGGTTTAAATAACTGAATAATGGGGTTGAACGCGGAGTTTACCGTTGGGCTGAGGCCGCAAAATATTCCAATGGGTACAGCGAATATGGTTGCTATGATAAATCCCATAAAT
>JBNKFP010000149.1:0-7517 GCA_050289365.1 Cellvibrionaceae bacterium
CCTTCGGGAGGCAGGGGTCGCAGGTTCGAATCCTGTTTCTCCGACCAATCATCCCCACCCTCATTTAAGCAATCATGACTTTTTTCTGAAGATCTCCCTATACACTCAGACAATTTAACTACAATTCAGTACAATGGCCGGAAGCAAAGAACGTTGTTCCAACCTGAACCGATTACCTTGCAACGAAATTTAGTCCGCTATCGTATCAATACTCGGTAAAGCCTCGATAGCGATAAGCGCAATCACACTTTCCATGAACAGATAACCAGTGCAGCCACAACATGACAAATGAAACCCTTGTAGACGACCTCAACGTCGTTTCCCAAGAAATATTGATTTCCCCTGCGGATTTGAAGCGCGAGCTTCCTCTAACCGAAAAAGCATCACTGACCGTCACTGAAGGACGGGAAACCATTCGCAAGATTTTGGATCGTGAAGATCATCGACTATTGGTGGTGGTAGGTCCCTGCTCGATTCACGATCCCGTTGCGGCCATGGATTATGCCAACCGCTTGAAAAAGTTAGCAGAAGAAGTAGCCGACTCCATTTTTGTGGTAATGCGCGTCTACTTTGAAAAGCCGAGAACAACTGTCGGCTGGAAAGGACTGATAAACGACCCCCACATGAATGACTCATTCAAAATTCAAGATGGTCTGCATGTTGGCCGCAAGCTGCTACTGGAAATTGCAGAGCTGGGTTTGCCCACGGCCACAGAGGCCTTAGATCCCATTTCACCGCAGTATCTCCAGGATTTGATTTCATGGTCCGCCATTGGAGCCAGAACCACCGAGTCCCAAACGCACAGAGAAATGGCCAGCGGCCTATCCTCTGCAGTTGGTTTTAAAAACGGTACCGATGGCAGCCTTACCGTTGCAATTAATGCCCTACAATCCGTGTCGAATCCGCACAGATTTTTAGGTATTAACAGCGATGGTCAAGTTTCCATTATCCATACTCGCGGCAATGCCTATGGACACATAGTGTTACGCGGTGGCAACGGCAAACCGAATTACGATTCCGTCAGCGTCACCATGTGTGAAAAAGAATTGGTAGAAAATGATGTGCCAACCAATATTATGATTGATTGCAGCCACGCTAACTCCAATAAAAATCACGAATTGCAAGCATTGGTCATGGACAATGTTGCCAATCAAATATTGGAAGGCAACACATCGATTATCGGTCTGATGGTTGAGAGCAATATCGGACCAGGCAATCAGAAAATACCCGCCGATTTAAACGATTTAATCTACGGTGTTTCAGTCACAGACGCCTGCATTGACTGGGAAACAACGGAAGATGCATTTCGTTCGATGCGTAAGAAAATAAAAAGTGTACTGCCAACACGGGTTTAAATCGCTCTAAATCAAACGAGTTACACAGAGCGACAATCACTTAAACCACCAATCGGCCTGACCAATAAAAAACCCTATTGCATACTATGAAATAGGGTTTTTTTCACGTTACTTTAATTTACCTTCCCCAGAAAAACATACAAATAGTCAGAAACACACCCGATTTACCCTTTAAAAATTCATCCCTAAAAATATTTGGTTATTTTTTATACGCAAACAATCCAAAAACAAAAACAATTTATCAAATTTGTTAATTACTATAAATTAATGTGGATTTTATGGGCTAGCACTGCTACTTTTGGGCGCGAACCTATCGCAGCGGCGATACCTAGACAGGTCCGCACGGAACGCGCCATCAACAACGGCGTAGATCATATGAACTTACAGAGCGTTCCAAAGCTAGACTTTGACTCCAAACAAGAAAGCACTTTAGATCGATTCATCGGCGAGTTAAGCAACACGTCTTCAATTTGGTATGACTTAAAAGTCGCTGAGATGTCTGGATGTGACTATTTATTCGTTCCTGATGCCATTTGCCGTCAGTTTAGCTGCGCCAAATCCATTCAGAATTTTCTCAATAAAATTCAAGCTATTCTCGGCTCACACCGCACCCGCACAACCGTTGTTGCTTTTTGGCACGATCGCTATCAGTTGTTACACTTTGAGCGCTATTCAATTCAGTGGTCGAACGGCGTAGCGCAGCAACTTCAAAAAGAATTATTAGACGATAGCCCTCAGCTCGATTTTATTCGCATGCTGTATGAACACAGTGAGCCTTTAATAAGCACATACTGAGAGTGACGTGCACTGGTTAAAGCCACACGTCAGACTCATTACTAATAATAGGCGTTAGATGTATCCGAATGATCCGTTACATCCTTGAGACCTTTAAGTTCAGGAATTTTGGACATAAGGGTTTTCTCTACCCCCTCTTTCAAAGTCAAATCCACCGCACTGCAGCCCTGACAACCGCCACCAAATTTCAAGATGGCGTAGCTGTCCTCAGTGACTTCCACCAAACTGACATTTCCCCCATGAGAAGCCAGGCCTGGATTCACCTCGTTGTATAACAAATAATTAATTTTGTCTTCAATTGAGCTGTCGTCGTGAATTTTGGGCATTTTTGAGTTAGGCGCACGAATGGTGAGCTGACCACCCATTTTGTCCGGCGAATAGTCAACCTTGGCCTCTTCTAGATACGGAATGCTGCGCTCTTCGAACCAGGCATTAAACCCGGACATTGGCACACAAACATCGCCGTCTTTTTCTTCTCCAGGGCGGAGATAAGCAATACAGGTCTCTGCCTGCGGGGTTCCGGGATTCGCCACAAACATGCGGATACCGATATCTTCGCAATTCTGCTTTTTGAGAAGATTAAATAGGTATTCCTGAGCAGAATCGGTAATCGTTACGTTAGGAACTACCATTTCAATCTGAGACATGATTTGACACCTTCATTAGCCACAACAGACTACACATTCTTAATGAAACACGCCTTTCGGCGATATACCCTAGTAAAATACTCAAGTATTCTAACCAATTACCTTACCGAATGAAACGGCATCAGTGCAAATGAACAAAAATTGGAAACTTAAGGAGGAATTCAGCACTTTATGCATGGATCAACTTAGATTTGACTCCCGCCACGATAATCAAAACCTGTTACAATTGCCATTTTTTCTGCATCAAAATATTTTGATATAGGTTTTTTCATGACTGATTTAGCTACTCGAATCAAGGCTTTACATGAAGCCTTAAACCAACGAATCCTGATTCTGGATGGTGCCACGGGCACTATGATCCAGGGCTATCAGCTGAAAGAGGCCGACTATCGCGGCGAGCGCTTTGCTGATTTTGAGCAGGATTTAATGGGCAACAACGATCTTCTTTGCCTGACTCAGCCCAACATTGTCATGGAAATCCATCGTGCCTACCTGGAAGCCGGCGCAGATATCATCGAAACCAATACGTTTAACAGCACCGCTGTCTCTCAAGCCGACTATCAACTGCAAGACATTGTCCACGAGCTCAACTTTCACGCTGCAGAATTAGCTCGCAACATGGCCGATGAATACAGCCAAAAGACGCCTGACAAACCGCGTTTTGTCGCCGGCGTCCTCGGCCCCACCAGCCGCACATGCTCCATTTCACCCGATGTAAACGACGCGGGTGCGCGCAATATTACCTTTGATGAGCTCGTCAGTAACTATCTTGTCGCCATCGACGGCTTAGTGAAGGGTGGCGTTGATATCTTACTGATCGAAACCATATTTGATACCCTCAACGCCAAAGCCGCGGTATTCGCTGTCGGACGCTACTTTGAGGAACACCAGATCGAATTACCGATCATGATCTCCGGCACCATCACCGATGCATCAGGCCGAACGCTTTCAGGCCAAACCACAGAAGCATTTTACAACTCCCTAGCTCACGCCAAACCTTTGTCTATTGGCCTCAACTGTGCGTTGGGTGCGCAAGAGTTAAGACCCTACATCAAAGAATTGTCGCGCATAGCCAACTGTTATGTATCAGCCCACCCCAACGCCGGCTTACCCAATGAATTTGGTCAGTACGATCAGAGTGCGCAAGAAATGGCCGATATCATTGAAGAGTTTGCCCAAAGCGGTTTTTTAAACATCATCGGAGGCTGCTGCGGTACAGCCCCCGAACATATACGCGCCGTTGCCCAAAGAGTGAAGAACCATCCTCCGCGTTTGATTCCTGAAATCGAACCCGCCTGCCGACTGTCTGGGCTCGAACCCTTCACGATCAATAGCGGCTCGCTCTTCGTCAATGTCGGCGAACGCTGCAATGTCACAGGATCCGCTCGCTTTAAGAAATTGATCATTGAGGATGACTTAACAACCGCCCTGGAGGTTGCCCTGGAACAGGCAGAAAACGGGGCGCAAGTCATTGATATCAACATGGACGAAGGCATGTTGGATTCGGAAAAAGCCATGGTTCGCTTTCTCAACTTACTGGCTGGCGAACCGGACATTGCACGCCTGCCCATCATGGTTGATTCATCCAAATGGCACGTTATCGAAGCCGGCCTAAAATGCATTCAAGGCAAGCCGATTGTCAATTCGATCAGCCTGAAAGAAGGTGAAGCCCAATTCACCCAGCAAGCCAAGCTGTGCCTCTCCTATGGCGCCGCCGTTGTCATCATGGCTTTTGACGAATCTGGCCAAGCAGATACCTTGCAGCGCAAAATCGAAATATGTCAGCGCAGTTATGACATCTTGGTCAATAAAATTGGCTTTCCGCCGCAGGACATTATTTTCGACCCCAACATTTTTGCTATCGCCACCGGTATCGAAGAGCACAATAACTATGCGGTCGACTTTATCCAAGCGTGCCAGTGGATTCGTGAAAATCTACCTCACGCCTCAATTTCGGGAGGCGTTTCCAACGTTTCCTTCTCATTCCGCGGCAACAATACGGTAAGGGAAGCGATTCACTCTGTGTTTCTTTACCACGCCATCCGCGCAGGCCTCAACATGGGCATAGTCAACGCGGGTCAATTGGCGATTTACGATGACCTTCCCAAAGAGCTGCGAGATGCCGTCGAAGATGTGGTATTGAATCGCTCTGCCAATGCGACCGAAGCACTCTTGGAAATCGCTGAGCGCTATCGCAGCGATGGTGCTAGCGCAAGCCGCAAAGAAGACCTGAGCTGGCGCCAACTGCCGGTAAAAGAGCGGCTTGCCCACTCCCTGGTAAAAGGCATCTCAACCTACATCATCGAAGATACTGAAGCGGCAAGACTGGACAGTAAAAAACCATTGGACGTCATCGAAGGTCCGCTGATGGACGGCATGAATGTGGTTGGTGATCTATTCGGTGAAGGCAAAATGTTTTTGCCGCAGGTGGTTAAGTCTGCCAGGGTCATGAAGCAAGCTGTTGCCTATTTACAGCCTTTTATTGAACAAGAGAAAACCGAAGCGAGCAAACCCAACGGCAGGATTCTCATGGCCACGGTAAAAGGCGATGTGCATGATATTGGTAAAAATATTGTGGGTGTCGTTTTGCAATGCAACAATTTCGAAGTCATTGATTTGGGCGTCATGGTTCCCTATGACAAAATCCTTGCCACCGCCAAAGAGAAACAATGCGATATTATCGGGCTTTCAGGCCTGATAACGCCGTCTCTGGACGAAATGGTCACGGTCGCTCGCGAAATGCAACAGCAGGGCTTTGCCATTCCGCTGCTGATCGGCGGTGCCACCACCTCCAAAGCCCATACTGCGGTGAAAATAGAGCCAGAATATAAAAACGCACAGACCGTATATGTAGCTGACGCCTCGCGTGCGGTAGGGGTTGCGAGCCAATTGCTGTCGGATGAATTGCGCCCTCAATTTGTGCAAGGTATCAAAGAAGACTACGAAACCGTTCGTGTGCGCACCGCGAATCGAACCGGAAAGCGTCCCCTATTGCCCTACTCCCAGGCCATCCGTAACAAACTGGCATTTGACTGGCACGCGTACACCCCACCCAAGCCCAGCTTTACCGGGACAAAAATATTTAAATCCTATCCTCTAGAGGAGTTGCGGGAATACATAGATTGGACGCCATTCTTCATCAGTTGGGATCTAGCCGGAAAATACCCTCAAATCTTGACGGATAAAGTGGTTGGCGAAGCAGCGCAAAACCTGTTTGATGACGCCCAAGAGATGCTCGACAACTTGATCCAGTCTGAACGTTTGCACGCCAACGGGGTTATCGGATTCTGGCCCGCAAAAACCATCGCCCACGATGACATACTGGTCCAGGCGGGCGATGCTGAGTACCTTCTGCATCATGTCCGCCAGCAACAGAATAAAAACGGCAACAGCGACCAGCTGCTGTCTCTCGCTGACTTTATCGCGCCAGAGGAAGCCCAATGCCAAGACTATATTGGTGGGTTTGCAGTGACCACAGGTTTAGGCGCGGAAGAGATTGCAAAAGAGTACGAGGCTAAGGGCGACGACTACAATGCCATCATGGTGAAAGCTCTGGCCGATCGACTGGCCGAAGCCTTTGCTGAGCGTTTGCATGAGCGCGTTCGAAAAGAATTTTGGGGCTATGCTGCGGATGAAAACCTGGACAGTCTCAGCTTAATTAAAGAACGCTATCAGGGCATTCGACCCGCTCCGGGCTACCCAGCCTGCCCGGATCACAGCGAAAAAGAAACCTTGTTTCAACTTTTAGATGCGCCAGCGGCGACCTCGATAGAGCTCACCGAGCACTTTGCAATGTTCCCAGCTGCATCGGTCTCCGGGTGGTACTTCTCCCACCCGCAAAGCCAATACTTTAATGTGGGTAAGATCGGTGAAGATCAGGTATTGTCGCTGGCAGATCGAAAGCAGATCGATCGAAACATTGTTGAAAGGTGGCTGCGTCCAAATTTAAATTACCAGAGCTAAGTCCTTGAAAATTGGGGACTCACAACGCAATCCGATGCCGAGCCCACAAAAATGAGCAAAATCCGACATTCGTCGTAAAAATTGCCCCCTCTAGGGGGTTGCAACCATAGGAAATCTGCGATTCAATGGACATCACTGGTGTGGGCTGGATCTTTGGGCCCGCCGGATGGTGAATAGGCCCTGGCCGAGTTTGCAAAAATACAAAGCCTTTAACCAGACTTAAAGATAGGCTTTTAACAATAATCAATAAGAAAAGAGTAAATAGATCATGGAAAATCAGGAATTAGAAATGCAACAACAAGGTGACAGCACCGCAGATGCCCTTTCCGCAATCGTCTTAATCGCCGTTTTCGTAGCCACCTGCATCTTTTGGATTAGCGGTCAATAAGGCAAGTCAAAATGACTGCAGCGTGCACAGTTTGACCACCGAACTCTGTCAACGCTAGAGACGGGGGGTTAACCAGTCTTAGCTCCCCGGATCAATCTGCTTCGCTATCATAATCAGCCCCACAATAAACGCCGTGGCGAAAATCACCCCGGAGATTAAATACGGCACGATATTTTTTTGCTGAAAATCTCTCTCCCTCGTTTTATCGTTTTGAACACCGACAAAAGCTCCCAAAGTACTCGCAATGACCGCTGCGGGTTTCGAGAAGGAACCGCGCCAATGGCGTGTCCTGCGTGCCGTTCCCGGGTTTTCCCTGGTAGAGACTGTATCCAAACTTTGATGCAAAGAACCGTGCGACGGCGTCGAGCT
>JBNKFP010000150.1:0-7473 GCA_050289365.1 Cellvibrionaceae bacterium
CCATTGCGCGGCCAATTGGGCTGTTTGCTAGGTGAGCACGACCATTGAACAAGCCTTGCTGACGAGCCTTTTGCATCGCCTCGCGCTGACGCTCAGGCATCTCAGCAATAAGCCTTGGCAACCCCTCTATGCCTGCAACTTGTTGATTTATAAAATTTTTCATCACTTTATCTACACAAAAAAAATACTAAGCTATGTCAATTATAGGAAAATGAGGCTCGAATGTCATCGTGACCTAGTTTCGGAGGCTCTAAGAACCCTACCCACCAATGCACAGCTGGTTTCGCCGAACCGACAGAAACTGAGAGCAGCAATCAATATTAAGTTTTTCCCTTGGTTCTAGTTATTAGCGTACAAACCACAAACTTTAGTGGCTAACAACTGAAGCCTCGGGCTCGACGAACGAATAATATTCAATAAAAACATTAACTTAGCTCTGCCAGCTTATGGGTAAAAAGTATAGAACTCGCGCCAAATTATGGGTGAAGAAGTGTCATAACACTTGGTACCAACGTCAAAGTTGACCAATTCACAATGAAATTTGCCGAAATATGGGTAAATGAGCCTGCCAAGAAGTGGGTGAATTCACAATTGACCGGGCCTTTTTTGTTTGTGGCGACCGGAGGCGGATGAGAACCACCGATGTGGCTCGACTATTTGCGACTCAGGAGCAATTTGCAACGAGCGATAGCGAAGCCCGAAGGGTCAAAAAGCCCTTAGGCTTTTTGATTATTCCGCCGGGCTAGTAGGATCTACCCCATCGTTCACCCAGATAAGAACTTATCGATGGGAAATTGGGGCAGATGAAACTTTTGGCGTTTTAAGTTCCCTCTCCGCAATTTTAACGCCAATAGTTTGATCTGACTCTGCTAACCAGACCCCACTAACCCAAAAATACAGCTTTCGAGATCGCCGAAGAGCTCCTCTTCCGACGCAATTACCTAGCTGCCTTCAAGCTATCCAATTTCCCCTGCAACTCCGCCAAAATCTTATTGGCATTGTTGCGTGCCCAGGCTTCTGGCATTTTTTCAATGATAGGTTTCATCGCCAAAATTTGCGCCGTCAACAAGGCTTGCTCGGCTGGCACCGCGATATCTGGCAGAACCCCCTTGCCTTCCCAGTTATCTTTGGTTATCGGATTGATCGCTTTGCCAGTGGAGATAAACATATTGAAGTGTTCGCCGACTTTAAACCAGTCACCGGGATTGGCACCGCCTCGAGTGGTTTCGCCGATGATGGTGGCGCGTTTTAAGGTTTTCAGATTATTGGAAAATTCTTCAGCCGCTGAAAACGTGAATTTGCTGGTCAGCACATAAATCGGTTTGTCTGGCCCGAAGCGTTTGCCCGGCACATAAGAATACGTCCAAAATTGGCGGGTTTGATTGTTGAAGCGGAAAAACATATCGTTCAGATGCACTGGCTCAGTATCAAACAAATAGCTACTCATCAAGGCCACCATCTCCGCATAACCGCCACTATTTTTGCGCAAGTCGATAATCAAGGCATTCGCGCTAGAAACCACGGTCATCGCAGCCGCAATCACTTCGCCACCGGTTTGCGCATCACCAAAGTAATTCAATTGCAAAAGAGCGATATTGGCAGGTAAACGTTCAAATTTCTCGACGCCGAAATTGCCGAAAACATCTTTTTCCAGTGCTTTGGCAATCTCGACCTTACTCGGCTTTTGGTTATCGCGCTCAGAGAGTGGAATATCGTCTTCAAGGACATCGGGTGAAAAGCGCAGATTGAAATGCGTATCATTGCCTAGGGTTTGGATAGTTTTGGTGAGCGCTTCGGTAAAAGCTTGCGCTTGAATGAGGTGTTGGTATTGGCCTGCTTTGTCAGCAGCGAGAATGCTGGAGGCGACTGTTTCGGCAACATCAGGAAAGACATAATTTTCGCGTATCTTTTTTGCCGCGAGGGCAATCACTTGCCTACGTACTTCTGCGGTAATGGGCATATCTGGCTGAGCGCCAGCGGTTTTGGGTTGCTCAACGGTCATCATCAATACCCTTTGAGATGAGCAGAAGCACGGCTGCTTGCATTGACCATATCAGAGTGGCAAAGCAAGCCCGTGCAAGAAGCGGTAATGATGGGAAAGGTAAGTGGCGTTCTGGCACGGTGATCTCCTTTAGTTTGTGCATACAAATAACATATAAATGAATACTAACAGCATATAGGCCCAGTGGGAGCGAAGCTGTTAAAATGACGTAATTGATTACGTCATCTCGACAATGGCAACCTCCTCGCCTTTCCTTGTCTTTCAGAATACTCATGCCACACTCGTCCAGTTCGTCACCGCCCAGATGCTATCCTGTGAGCTCAGATTGTTGAGTGTTTCGATGCACCAACCATTGGTACTACTTCCATGTCAATAGAATCCATAATTCCTCCATAGAATTGTCATTAAAAAACAGCATGAGCGGTTTACCTTCAGGGCTTACCGGGCTCGTTGGGCGAAGCTCCTTAACTTCACCCATGAGCAGCCCTTTTAACGATGTGTCTTGAAGCGCATCTTTTTTACCTGTTGTATCAGCGTTCCCTGTAATTTCGATGGTGTTCTGGTTGGTCTTGGCGACCACCTCTATTCGTTCCACCTCATTCAGCCGGCCTTGGCTCCAGAACGGATAATGCTCCTCTCTTAATTTAAGGGAAAGTTCAGAAGTCTTTTTAAACTTCGCCCATTCGGTGGGAAATTCGTGTCGTACTGAAAATAAACGCACCATACCGGCGGCCGTTCCCTCATCGATTACGCCACGCAAAGGATCAAGGGGGTCAGAGTAGAATGGTACTTACTAAAGAGCTTAACCCGCGGAATACAAGGGTTTCAGGGCAGCTGCCCTAGGCAAAACGTTAAAAATATTTTACTGGTTGCCGAATATCGAAAAAAGGGGTCGGATTTATTTAATTGGCGCTTTGGTGTGTTTTTTAGGCTGAAAAATAATTTTGTCACCTTTTTCTTACGCTGCGAACTAACACAAAACGTTCTAAGAAAGTGAGCTTTACTCACTCAAATAGAGCGAGCAAAGCTCAAAACGACTTAACCGTTATTAAGGGATACTTTCAAAGTTTACGGCCGTGCCAGTCAAACCGTTAGAACTCACCCTTACCGTAATTTGACCGGCACTTTTCGTTGTCTGAATAATTGCCATAACCTTCCCACTAAAGGCGGCATGGGAATTACCCTTGTACGAGTCGTGATTGATGGCGTTGCCATCATCAACGCCTACTAGCACCCCGGGACCTTCCACCACAAAATTCACGCGATTGCTGGCATTCGGCACAATAACATCTTGAGCATCCTGAACACTGACTTCCACAAAGGCTAGGTCGCGACCGTCGGCAATGACTTTAGTGCGGTCTACGGAGGCCTGCAGTTTGGCGGCGGAGCCAGCAGTTTGTACGACATCAGTTGCGACAACTGTGCCGCTTTTACTCGCACGAGCTTCGAGTTTTCCAGTGGCAAAAGGGACAGACCACTCGAGTTTGGCCTGAGTGCGGCTGACTGTTTTAGAGCCCAGTGAGCTGCCGTTTAAGAACAGCTCAACGCTATCCGCATTGCTGTACACCAACACTCGCACCCCTCGGCCCGGAGTCCAGTTAGTCCAATCCATCGGCACTAGGTGTACCATGGTGGGACCATCCCAATTCCAGCGACTTTGATAAAAATAGAAAATGTCTTTAGGGAAGTTAGCAGTATCTATAGCGCCGAAATAGGAACTCTTCGCGGGCCAGTCATAGGGTGTTGGCTCACCAATGTAATCAAACCCGGTCCAAATAAACTCGCCGGCAATCCAATCACGAGTATTTACGTCGCGCCATGAATTTTCAGCCGTTTGACCCCAGCCAACGATGTGGTCGTCGTAGGATGAACACTGGGTATTATTTTTATTGTAAATACCACGACTGCGAATAGCTGAAGACGTTTCACTGCCAAGAAATTTACGCGTTGGATACTTGGCATGCTGAGAATCGTAAATCCCTGGATTGTAATTCAATCCGACAAAATCTTCTAAACCTGCAGTACTTTCACTGTATGCGAATTGGGCAAAAGCCTGACCAACCAGGCGGGTAGTATCCAAACTGCGGATGAAGTTGATTAAGCGTGATGCGGCGTTTTGATCCCCAGCTTGAGGCACCTCATTGCCAATACTCCACATAATCACACTGGGGTGATTGCGGTCGCGCTTAACAAAATCTTTGATGTCGCGCTCTGACCATTGATTGAAAAAGCGGGCGTAGTCGTTTTTCGTTTTGGCGGCGTACCACATATCAAACGCTTCATCCATAATTAAAAAACCCATACGATCGGCTAAATCAAGAAATTCTGGAGACGGCGGGTTATGCGAGGTACGAATGGCATTCGTTCCCATCAGCTTCAACAATTCCAAGCGTTTCTCTATAGCTCGAGTATTGGTCGCAGCGCCCAACGCCCCTAAATCGTGATGTAAGCACACACCGTTGAGCTTTAAAGGCTCTCCGTTCAACCAAAAGCCGCTGTTGGCATCCAAGTGGAACTCACGCACTCCAAATGGAGTGGTATAGGTATCCACGACCTGTCCATCAACAGTAAGTGTCGTCACCACCGAATACAAAATAGGATATTTTGGGGACCACAGCAGTGGATTGGTCAACGTTAAACTTTGTTTTACCTCAGAAGATTGGTTGTTCGACACGGTTGTAGACGTCGATGCTGCGCGCTCCACTTCGTCGCCATTGGCATCTAAAACAACATTCTCTACCGTCACGACTTTAGTGCCACCACTGTCGTTCTGCACAACCACACTGATATCAACATCCGCACTGGATGCTGAAACGGTGGGCGTGGTCACGAAAGTTCCCGTAAATCCGACTCGAACAGAATCGACTGTTTTCAACCATACATGCCGATAAATGCCGCTGCCAGAATACCAGCGACTGCTGGGCAGCTTATTATTTACTTTAACCGCCAATACATTATTGCCGCCCACGATTGCCTGGCTGGTGATATCACATTCAAAACTGGTGTATCCGTATGGACGAGCACAAACTTGTTGGCCGTTTAGCCAAACAGTGCTATCCATGTAAACACCATCGAACTGAATAAATAATTTTTTTTCGGCCGAGGATTGCGATAAATTAAACGTTTTACGATACCATCCCAGCCCGCCATCCAAATAACCACCACCAGAGCCGGCTTCGGAAAATTGATTAAAGGGCAGTGTTACGCTCCAATCGTGGGGCACATTGATTGACTTCCAGCCCGAATCATTAAATGACGTATTTTGAGCACCACTCTGATCACCAAGATAGAATTTCCAGCCCTCATCAAAACTTACGGTGCTGTTGCGATTACCATCATATAAATTGGCAAACGGTATACTAGTGTCAGGAGCTGGGGGTTCAATGAATTCGCCACCATCGTTTGAATAAATTACCAAACCACTGATGGTTGCGTTATCAACAAGAGTACTAAAAGCTATACTCAAACGGCCGTCGGCAACGGCAACATTTTTCACCGTATAATCGTATGCCGTATCCCCCCCAACGAGTTGAAATAAATCAACGTTGCTTAATACACTTTTACCTTCAACGGTAACATTAAAAGAACGAGCACCGGCTTGTTGTTGATAGAGTTCAGCAAAATTCAGTACGACGGTGTAAGTGGCATCGCTCACTGGGATTTCGTAGCTGAAGGTGCCATAGCGCTCAGACTGGTAGACGGCATCTTCTGTTACTCCCGCTATTGGTCGATCAATGACTTGCGGCGTACCACCCGTAGCAAACCGATCAGCACTGTATTCAACGCCATTCAAGGTAGCGACGTCACTAGCACCCGCGTTAATAGCATACACAAAAGTGTCAGATGCGGAGCCGTTGTCACTTGAAGAGGAGCCGGTGGTAGGTGAACTATTGGAGGAACTGCTCTCCGATGGGACGCCGCAGCTGACTATGGAAAATCCGATAAGTAGTGCCATGCTGTAGAGGGTAGCGCGTTTAAATAAATGGCATTCTGTAGGATAGTGCTCAATCCAATGTCCCAGCTTTAACCGCCAAGGGTTGTTGGTTATTTTTCTCATAGACTTCACTCCAGTAGATCAGTAATTAACTCGAATTCGCACTTAATTACGAGCACACTATTCACCGGAAGATTCGATAGTCGCACTTCGACCAAACAAAGTACTCTCTCCATAGAGACGCTTAAATATAGGAGAACCATCGACAACAGAGGCACGTTTGTCGATCGTTAGAATCTGACTATTCCAAAACAATAACGAACGAAAGGTCTCACAGGAAAATACAGTAATATACCCCTAAGCGTCCGCTTAAACAGCAAATTCGTCTAGTGTTTAGGCGATCTTGCATGGTCGGATTAATCCTACATTCAATTACCGATCCTCATAAATTTTTCATGCAGAGCAATTTGCTTGAGCCATGAAAATATTTTATCGATGAATTGCGTCTTATATTGCGAAATGATTATGAAAATATTTTTTATTATTCTTTAACCGGATTATGTGGTGAGCGACCTTATTTATTAGGCCTTACTACTACTCGACGATGGCTCCTCATCCACAATTTTTTTAAGATCATATCATAAGATGTTAGTTGCTGGTCTTTATTGTCACCATTTGAGGATGCAGAAGGGTCTTCAATTGGCGCCGCGTGAAACACATCACATTTTATCGAATGAAAGATCAAGCCAAAAAATCAAGAACATGAATGGTGCTGGCGGATTTTAGTGGAGACTGTTTTAACAATGCTTTTTCGTAGGAATCATGGCCCGGCTATGCACTGGGGGCGCGGGCTAAACCCCTGTTTACTATGGCGGCTTCCATCGGCTTGGTCTTTAGCGCCCGGGTGTGGGGGGATGGTTGGTCG
Source organism: Cellvibrionaceae bacterium (assembly GCA_050289365.1). Taxonomy (GTDB): domain Bacteria; phylum Pseudomonadota; class Gammaproteobacteria; order Pseudomonadales; family Cellvibrionaceae; genus JBNKFP01. The sequence goes on from JBNKFP010000150.1 coordinate 6,862, forward strand.
CAGATACCTCCCCCCACCGAAATTCGAGGCGCAGCATTTGGCTTGGGGCAATCCCTAGTGTGGTGTATTAAATAGATGGTGCAAATAGAAAGCGTCCGCAAGCGTTTGTAGCAAGGCGCGACCCGCAGGCAATAGAAAATTAATGCGTGCTTGCACATACTGTTTACAACGAGATATTAAAAACGCACCCAAAACTGATCAATAAAGAGGTTACGAAAAATTCGCACCAGACAGAGCTATGATGATTTCTGGTGTATGACCTGAGAAGAGAAGCGGTGTACCCTGTTGGAAGATCCTGGCAGATCATGACCAACAGAGGAGCTACACCGCATGACAAATACTACCGTTTCTCAGATTAAATCACCAGAGGATGACGCGTTAACAGAGGTGCTTAAACGAGGAGCCGAAGAGTTATTGGCTAAAGCTATTGAAGCTGAAGTGGTCAGGCTTCTAGAGCGATACAGGGATGTGAAGGTCGATGGCAAGCAAGCCGTGGTTCGCAATGGCTATCTGCCGGAGAGAACCGTACAGACTGGTATTGGCGATGTTACTGTAAAAGTGCCGAAGGTCCGTGACCGCTCTGCAAATGGAATTAAGTTTAATAGCGCATTA
>JBNKFP010000151.1:0-7459 GCA_050289365.1 Cellvibrionaceae bacterium
GGGGCCCGACAGGTGGCCCCGAGGTGGTTGAAACTCTATACAACATCTAGGGCCCTAGGAGTAGTTAATGATGTCTTGCACGGCGTCAGCAGTATGGAGTCGTCCTGTCTCCTCACCCTGCTATATTGAACATGGTCAGCGCTATGGTGTCAGCATCGTTTATTCCCAAGAGCCGGAGCCTTTGGAAACCGGCGGTGCCCTATGCCACGCTGCGGACTTACTGGGCGGCAAGCCGTTTTTACTGGTCAATGGGGATGTCTGGACGGATTTTTCATTTAGCCAATTGATGGAAGAGCCCATGCCCACCGTCGGAGCACACTTGGTTTTAGTGGACAACCCGCAGCATAATCCTGCAGGGGATTTTTGTATACTGGCGGACGGGCACTTACAGTGGGCCGGTGAGCAAGAAGGGGCAAGTTTTACCTTTTCCGGTATTAGCTTGTTCCATCCACAACTGGTGGCAGATTTTCCGCAGCGCCGTACTCAATTTGCGCTGCGTGAGTTATTTGATTGGGCAATTAAGGCCAATCGGTTGACGGGGGCCTACCACGCAGGAGTGTGGAGCGACGTCGGAACCCCTGAAAGGTTGCAACAATTACGCGAAAACTGGCAGCACAATAACCGGTCATCCGCTAGCAAATCGAATTGAATTGGGCACGTGCGGATAAGTATTAGGTGGGTTGTTGGTGAAAAGATTATGTTCAATACGATTGAACAAGACCAAAATTTCAACATAACAATAAGGTGGATTGGGATGAGTAAAAACCCAGGATTGATGTTCTTAACGAAATGGTTAAAGTCTCCCTTGACCGTAGCGTCGGTGACCCCCAGTAGCCCACAGCTGGCTAAGGCAATGGCCAATTGCCTGCCCGATGGCGACGGTTTGGTGGTTGAGCTGGGTGGCGGAACAGGACCCATTACTCAAGCACTGACACACCATGTTAAAAATCCAGAGCACTTGGTTGTGCTTGAGAGAGATCAGCATTTTTACGAGTTTCTGCGAGGACGTTTTCCGGGTAATACCATCATCAAAGGTGATGCACTGGAGTTGTCCGAGCTAATAGGCGAGACATTTCCTGGAGTACCTGTACGCGCAGTGGTTTCGGGATTGCCCCTGTTGTCCATGAGTGGATCCTTGCAGCGTGGAATCGTTGAGCAAGCCTTGACGGTGGCTGGCAAAGGGGGACGTTTCATTCAATTCAGTTACGGCTTGAGTTCACCGGTAAAGAAATCCATCGCCAAAGACCTGAATTTGTCGGTGAACTGTGCGGCTCATGTTTGGCGTAATGTCCCGCCAGCCAAAGTGTGGGTGTATGAGCAGAACAGTGTGCGAGGTCTAGATCACAAAAGTCAAAAAGTCGTCCCGATTCATGGGAGTGACGTGGAAGTCAGCGTTTAAGGAACTCCGTCCAGTATTGGATCGCGAATGCGAACCGGTGTTGAGACCGAGTTCGCAGTCTTGTGGGAATGGGTAATTTTTATCCCGTCTCAGTCCCCAAAATTTTTCAACGACCGTAAAAACAGCCCTAGACCGCCCACCGTTAGCACCAAAATTACGATCAAATCAAAGGCGCTCATGTGACGCATATTAAATCTTACCGAAGCGATCACACCAAATATCAAGGCTGCCAAAGAACCTAAAGCGAGTAACCAGCCGAGCCAATTGCGACTGTTGTAGAACACGATGCCCACACCAAACATAAACGGAATCATAATCATGCCGCTGGTAATGCCGAAACCGCCGCCGAAGTTGGAAAAATTATAAAGTCGTGCGCCAAACCCAAAATTGGATGTGACATGAATGGAATTTAATAGCAGATAAATTCCGCCGCACAACATGGCTAATCCAATAAAAAATTGTCCTATTCCCCCGGACGTGCCGCCTGCTCCTCTCACTGATTACCTCCTGATTTTGGTTTGTTGTCAGCACCGAAGTATACACGAGGCAGTCGAGTTGGGTGGTTTGGGGGATGTCTCATTTACACGTTGTCATTGTCTGATTTGTTAAACGCGTTAATATGGTGTTCTGCGACACCTACAATACAAAGGATCTCTATAATGAAAAAACTGACCTCGTTTTTGTTCGCTGCATTTTTGACCTCCTGCATGGCAACTCAGCCAATGCCAAATCATCTTAGTGCCGGTGATGGCGCCAAGCTCGAAGCGGTGTTAGCCGCGCAAAATGCCGACTTTAAAGTGCGCTACGCCTTCCGCCACCCAGAACAAACCCTCCGTTTTTTTAACATCAAACCCGGTATGATTGTGGCCGAAATCCTGCCTGGTGGAGGGTGGTATAGCCGTATCTTGGCGCCCTATATCGGTCCAGAGGGTACCCTCATAGGAGTGGACTATTCTGTGGACATGTTTCGCAACTTTGATTGGGCTAACGCAGATTTTCTAGCAAACAGGCAAAAATGGGGCAAGGAATGGCAAGCCAAGTCGGCGCAATGGGTCGGCGGTCCGCTCGCAAAATTGCAAGCGTACAGTCTTGCGACCGTGCCCGGGTCGGTCGATGGCACGGTAGATTCTGTTTTGTTTATTCGGGCTCTGCACAATCTATCCCGTTTTGAAGCCAAAGGCGGTTATCGTACTCAAGCCCTCAAGCGCGCGTATGAGATGTTAAAGCCTGGCGGGACCCTTGGCATTGTCCAGCACCAAGTGGGCGAAGATCGTGCTAGCGATTGGGCGGACGGATCCAGAGGCTATTTGAAAAAGTCGGACCTGATTCAATGGGTACAAGCGATGGGGTTTGAGCTGGTTGCAGAGAGTGCGATCAATGAAAACCCATTGGATAAACCCAGTGAATCCGATATTGTCTGGCGCCTTCCGCCGTCCCTGCGGACCAGCGGCGACAATGAAAATCTGAAAGCGCAATACCTCGCCATTGGCGAATCCAATCGAATGACGTTGTTGTTTAAAAAACCGAAGTGATATTGAGCTGGTTGTTATGGGGCGAATTACTAACTTCGCCCCCGTTAGATAGCATTAGTCGTCGTTGAGTTTGGTCAATCCCACAAAGCGAGACAATATCGCCTGAAATTCCTGCTGACTCATATCCACCAGTTCAACGACACGGCCGTAAAGCATAATGGTGGGTACATTGCGGCCATTGAGTTCCTTCTGGGTCCGCTGTAAACAGTACAAAACTGCGCGTTCTTTCCGAGTTAAGCCGTCGCGGACATCAGGAATATTGTCGAATTTATCGGCATCAATGGCCATAGTCTCACCCTAAATAATCGCTGGGAATTGAGTCCGTTAATCTGTGTAAGCCGCCAATTGTATTGTTTTTGCCGCTCAGATGTCATGACCATTGGTAACACCATAGAAATTTCGGAACGATATTTTTCACAAATCCTTACATGGTCGGGTCGACCTCTTGTTCTAGATCATCGATACGAGTTTCTATTTCGGCCAACACTTGGCGAAGCCGATGAACAAGAAACTTTTCCTTTTTGACAAGCCAGTATGCCAATGGCCCGATGATGGCAAAGACAGCAATAACAATACCTACATTGCCAGTATTCAAATAACCTTTGTGCCAAATGCCCGCAATAATCAAAATATTAGCCGCAACGGCTATGGGGATACCGTAGTTTAAACTGAGAGTTATCACAAAATTTTGTTTTTTTAACAGGTTTCTTTCGTGTATTAAATAGCCATAAAGGCTAAGGTTTTTTATGGCTGGGTTTATGTGTGCGCGAAATTCGAAAAAACCTCCTACAACCATCATGATGATCGCTAGAGTAAAACCCAATTGTGTTGATAAGCTGTCATTAGCGTGGGCCAATTCGTAACTGCAGATCGAGATGGCCAAGAATAGAGACAGAAAATTAAAAACAGCGCGTTTGCGTAGGCCTCTATTGAGATTATCAATATTGCGTTCGAGGATATTGAAATTCGGTTGTAACTCAACGGTATTGTTTATGCGCTCCATTTCAACTTTCCACTGCGATTGTAATTGCTCAAAGTCCACGGTTATTCTCCAGTGTATTCTTGCTCGAATTTGTTTTTGATACGGCTGATGCGCTTGCGTACGCTGACTTCGCGAATGCCAATAACATCGGCAATAGCGGAATTGCTTAAGTTATCCATATACATCATTAAAATATTCGCGTCGGTATCGCTGAGAGAGTGTAAAAATTTTTCCAGTAACGACAACTGACACATTTCCGCAGATGGCTCACTGATCGGTTCTGGTAATGCTTCCAGGTTTAGGGCTTGTTTCTGTCGGTTGGCTTTGCGCAGCCAGGATATGGAGGTATTCAGGGCAACTCGATACATCCAGGTCGTTCGATTAGAATGGTTGTTAAAGGATTCAAAACTGCGCCAAAGTTGCAACAATATTTCTTGCTCTAAATCTTCCATGTCACGGGTTCGACAGTAACGGCGTGCAATCATGCGGATTTGCCCTATTTGAGCGCGTATAAAGTGTTCATACTCTTGATTCATTGCTGTCCTTGGGCGCAGGGTATTTCCTATATTAGTCGTCGGCGTTGTAGGATTGTGACCAACCCTCATACCTCATTTGGATTCGCTCCCCGAGTATACAAGTCAAAGTCCATTGTTTTAGCGCGCCGAGCCCATTGTGAGCGAAGGGATTTGATCTAGATGAAACGAGGTCCTGTGCATTGGTTTAAGCTGTGCCTGACAATCGATTTGCTCCAGCAATGCTATTTGGGAGAGTGCGATGCAACTGAAAATTACTGGGATGCACTGCGGATCCTGTGTTGGGCGCGTGGAAAAAGCGCTCAACAGCCTGTCTGATGTGAGTTCTGTGAATGTCAATTTGGCCACAGAACTGGCTACCGTGGAAGGCTCTGTCACTCTGCCAGACCTAGTGGAGACCATCGCCCAGGCCGGTTACCAAGTCGTAACCGAGCAGCACCAATTTGCGGTAAAAGGGATGACCTGTGCTTCTTGTGCGAAGCGGGTAGAGCAGGCGTTGGCGGCTGTCCCGGGGGTACTCGACGCCACAGTCAATTTGGCGACCGAACAAGTCAGCGTGGTCACTACCAGCACCATTCCTCCTGCGGACCTCGCTCAAGCGCTACAACAAGCCGGTTTTGAATTGGTGGTCGCAACCGAATTGGATCCTGCTCCCCCGGCCCAGCCGGTTTTTTATTTACAACCCTGGTGGGCTCCGTTGGTCGCCAGTGTCCTGAGTCTCCCCTTGGTATTACCCATGTTATTGGGCGGGGTTCAGGTTGCGTGGACGCTGCCGCCCCTGGTGCAGTGGTTGCTGGCAACCCCAGTGCAATTTATTTTGGGCTCGCGTTTTTATCGCGCCGGATGGGGGGCGTTGAAGGCGAAAACCGGCAATATGGACCTGTTGGTGGCATTGGGGACCAGCGCCGCCTATGGTCTATCTGTCTATTTGTGGCTCATCAATCCTTTGCAGGCGGATTCTCCCCATTTGTATTTTGAAAGCGCCAGTGTGGTTTTGACCCTGGTATTGTGGGGCAAATATTTGGAACACCGCGCCAAAGGTCGCACCCTCGATGCCCTGCATCAGTTGGAGAGTCTGCGTCCGACCACGGCTGAGGTGGAGCGGCACGGCCAGTGGCAAACTGTCGAAGCGGCATCTGTCATGGCCGGTGAAAAAGTGATCGTAAAACCCGGTCAAGGCATCCCTGTTGATGGCGAAGTGGTTGCCGGGCAGAGTCATGTGGATCAGGCGTTGATTACCGGTGAACCTGTGCCGGTTTTCATAAGCCAGGGCGGTAAAGTGATTGGTGGCTCGATCAGTTTGGATGGCGTTATAGAAGTGCGCGCAACCAGTGTGGGCAAAGCTTCAACCCTGGCCAAAATGATTCAGTTAATCGAGTTGGCGCAGGGGGCTAAAGCGCCGGTGCAGCGTTTGGTGGACCGGGTCAGCAGCGTATTTGTGCCTCTGGTCGCCGCAGTTGCGGCACTCACTATGCTGACATGGGGGCTCGCTACGGGTGATTGGGTTGTGGCCATCATCAATGGGGTTTCGGTGCTGGTGATTGCCTGTCCCTGTGCTCTGGGGCTGGCTACACCCGCTGCCATTATGGCGGGCACCGGCAGCGCCGCCCGATCCGGTATTCTGGTAAAAGATGCGCTGGCTTTGGAACACGCCAAGGCCGTTAATTTGGTGATGTTTGATAAAACCGGAACCTTAACCCAAGGCAAGCCGCAACTGGATCAGTGGCAGGCGCTGGCGCAAGTCAGCAAGGCCGAGCTGCTCAGCATAGGGCTGTGTCTGCAGCAGCACAGCCAACACCCTCTGGCGCAGGCGTTGGTGGCTGAGGCGCAAACGCAACAGCTCAACGTCCAAGCTGTTACGGACTTTGAGGCGATTGCCGGCTTTGGTGTAAAAGGGAAAATTGAAGAGACAACTTGGCTGCTCGGCAGCGGGCGCTGGATGCAAAATCTGGGTCTGACTTTACCGCAATTGAAGGAGGATCTCGCCGGTGTGACATTGTCCTGGTTAGCGCAGAAGAATGGGGAGTTGCATGAGCTGGTGGGCGTTTTTTATTTTCGAGATAGGTTAAAAGACAGGGCTGTTGAGGCGGTCAAGTCATTGCAGCGGCAAGGCATTAAGGTAGGTATGTTAACCGGTGACAGTCGAGCCAGTGCCGAGCTGATCGCGCAGCACTTGGGTTTGGATTTTTGGGCCGCGGAATTATTGCCGGAAGACAAAGTCCATACTATTACGGAATACCAGGCCAAAGGGTTTTGTGTGGCGATGGTTGGCGATGGCATCAATGATGGGCCCGCATTGGCGCAAGCGGATTTGGGGATGGCCATGGCAACGGGTACAGAAGTGGCAATCAGTGCTGCAGCTATGACCCTTATGCGCGGTGATGTGAATTTGGTTGAGGCCGCGTTACATATTTCGCGCTTGACCTATCGCAAAATTAAACAGAATCTATTTTGGGCTTTTATTTTTAATGTCATAGGTATTCCCCTGGCGGCACTGGGTTACCTCAATCCGATGATCGCAGGGGGCGCAATGGCGTGCAGCAGTTTGGTGGTGGTTAGCAATGCGTTGTTATTACAGCGCTGGCGATTCCAATCCTGAGTCATTGAAAAGGCTCAGGTTCTGGTGCTATGTTTCTTTCAACAAGGTTTTCATGTGCTAAAAATTAGACCGTTTAAATTTCTTACTCAAACTGCTCTACTGGTACTTTTCGCAACCGAAGCTTCTTGGGTGAACGCGATCCCAAAGAGTTTGACGGACCAGGTCCTTGAAACATTGATCGCGCAGCATGCACCGCAAAAACTTTACGAGCGCGGTAATAACCAGTGGCCTGGCGGCAATTATTCGCTGCAGGTATTAAAAGCGGGCAGGCCAGTCATTGAAAGCGCCGCACATCAAATTCGAGTGCAATTGCCTTTGACCATTGTGATTACGGGTTTTGTGAGCAACGATTTACTGAATATTCAATTGCAATGCGACAGTCGCTTTGATGCCACCGCGGATATTACCTTGACC
>JBNKFP010000152.1:0-7367 GCA_050289365.1 Cellvibrionaceae bacterium
TGATCCTGCCAACCCTCAGCCTGTTTCTGCCGCACTTCCTGAAAGGTTAAGGCTCAGTTTTTCCAGCTCGGATCGATGCGGTCTAGCATTCGCCACCAGGCCGGCCATTCGGGGTGACGCACCTTGGCGCCGGCCTGTGCAGCATTGCCCACGCCGCCGGTGGTGAGGGCAAGAATTGCCGTCAAAATAATATCAAATGCCGCCGAGCCGCCCATTTTGGCCCATTCCACTTTGGCTTGTGCGCCGGCATAATCTTTGGCGAATTGCAGCAGCATAGGCTTGGTGTCTGCATCCGCCATGATAAAGCTAAAGATTTCATAGGCCTCGGCGATTTGCGTCGCTAATTCTTGCGGTGTAATACCAAAAGCTGTTGCGAAGTCTTCCACATCTTTTTCGCCGACGCTGTTAAAAAAATCTTTTAAATTGCCGTTTTTGTAGGCTGTCTCCCAGGCGGCTTCCAGATTATTAGCAATCGTGACCTGGGATTGATACCAACTGGCGCGCAGTGCCAATTCGGCGGTATCACCGACAAACTCCACCAAGCTCACAGCGCCATCGCCAACACCGACCATAAACGCGCCAGTCAAAATCAGGTTGCGACTGAACCAGCCTTCTTCGGCTAAGGTTTGATCCAGAATTTGTTGTTCTTCGCGCTCTTTTTCAATAATGAGATCCAGCGCGGCTTTAATTTTTTGACGGGTCTCAGCGATTTCAGCGTCGATATTTTCTTCGATTTTAAATTCGACTTTGGTGCCGGGGTCCAGCAGGGTTTGATTGACAGAGCATTCCAAATTGGTTTGGGCTGCGCGATCTTCGCCGTCGATGGACATGATGATTTGCAATTCGTCTTCGACGAAATAGGGATCGCCATTGGGGTAGCAAATTTGCAGTTCGGAAAAATGATACTCGGGGTCGGAATCCAGCTTGATAAATGTGGGGGCGACGCTCTCTCCTAAATCTGCCATGTTGAATCCTTAATTCGGTAATCCTAAAGCTTGGGTGGTATCCATGTTGTCGCTACCGCGTGTGTCAGTGGGTTCTGTTGTGGCGGTCGCTTGGCCAAATTGTACTGCGCCGCGCAAGGCAAAATCGGAGCTTGCACATATCAACTGGGTCTCTTGCGGTTTGTATGCGTTGGCAGCCAACGCGATTAAAACCAAGCCCGCTGCTGCGCCCAGGTCACCATAAAACTCAGAGGGGTGAACAACTTCAACCTCCTCTGCCAAAAGGTCTTGGTTGCGAATTAAAGCGGTACCCAATTCTTTGGCCCAGTAGCGCTCGCCATTTGCGGAGATAAAGGCTTTGTTGGCCGGTGGCATGTCGTTACTCGCGCAGCATTCACCAACGGCAGTCGCTAAGCCGTCGCCAAGATAGGCGCCGTCACTGTACAAATGGCCCGCCTCGCTGGCGATCTGAGCGTGGCTTAGACAAGCTCCACCGAACAAGCTGTGTTCACGATGGCGACTGAGGCGGATAAAACAAGCGCCTTCTCCAGGGGTAAAACCGTCCATCACCCCCGCAGCAGCTAAACGCTGTTCGGCCATGAGTTGTTTTAAGCGCGAGGGCAATTGATAGCTATCGATACCGCCAATCAGCACTTCGTCAAAGTCCCGCTCAAACAAAAACTTTTCGGCTAAGGCCAAGGCTTCCATGGCGCCAGCTCGGCCACTGTATAGGATCCGGCTGAGTGGCACATTGAGATTGCTCTGACTTTGTTGTGCGAGTTTGGCGATAAAATCGTCGGGCAATGGCTTACCTTCAATGACTTGCTGTTCTGCAACATTGAGGATCAACGGAATTGCGTGCGGGCTTTTATAGTCGTCCAGCGCTTGCATTAAAGCGCCGTGCCCCAGGCGCAGTAATAGCTTATGCCAGAGGCTGTAGCGACCGTAAAAACTGAGTTCGGGTGAAATGGGGGGAAGGGCTAGGTTGGGCACCAGTGCCATTTTTATGGCTTCGCCCTGCTGGTCCAGGTAGGGCGAGCCAGCATAGACGTTGATCCCCGCGGCCACCGAGCTGGTGGTCATGGCCAGGTCCGCGCCGACCGGGGTCAGCATGCCAACGGCGGAGATATACAGCTTGTGTTTCAAACAGATTTTCCTTTAATTCAGTCTGTGCTTCCGTGAGAGCCTTGTTGGCGGTGTGACGAACTCATCCCATAATATTCTTTTTGTTGTGCCACATGGGATCGCCCATTCGGCACACGTTTTTGCCTTCAAACTTCACATCAAAGGAGTAGAGCAAGAATTCGCAGACACCCATTTGCTTGCCGCTGATAATCCCTTTGCCCACGCCAGGTTCGTCACCGGTACTGCGTGAGTACTGCGCGCCTTTGACCATGGGCATCTTACCGTCAGTTTTGACCGTTTTGGGGCCTTTGGTGGTGTCTTTGGATACGCCGATATTGGGATAGGGAATGGGGTAAGAAGGCGTTTTACACACGTCGGGGAATACAATGCTGAACCCGCCGCTGCCTTTGTGAACAATCCCTCGTGCGTTGGCAAATGTCGTCTGTGCCATAAGTCTCTCCTTGATTGAGTTACAACGGTGGTTATTGTCTCGGTATTTAATGGAAAGATCAAGTTTGCAAGGCCTGATCTAAAATAGTACCGTCGGACTACGTTTTTGCTGTGTCGAAGTGAGTAGGGGCAAAGCACGTACTACACGTAACCCAGGAGGTAGTATGTCGAGCACAACCCAGCCGCCGAAGGCCCATGTAGAGCGCCGCAGCGACGTGCGCAGACGCAGTGACCGCGCACGTTCCCACGCCGCCGAACGCGCCCTGCTTCTGGCCCACAGTTTAGCCGCAGCAAACTACCAAAATCGCACGGAAAAAGAAGGCATCCGCCAGTTTTTAAACTGCATCCAACTGGTGCTGCAAGAACCTTTAGCGGTGTTGGTCTTGCGTAAGGACCCCGGCCAACAAGATGATTTTATCGTTTTGTATCACACCCTTTTGGACCCCCTGGTCAAAACCCATTTTGAAACCTATTTATTCGAAGAATTTAGCGCCTATGCGGTCGAGCACAACCTGTTTGTGCCAGCGCATCAATTTAGCGATCGGGTTTTTAAAATTCATGCTCACTACTATGTGGCTTTGATTCGTCTCATTGATTTTGATCGTGAAATCAATCATCCATCGAAATTCGAATTTGTTTTGAACAGTCACCAAGATGCGCAATTGCGCGAATATTTAAGTTATTTTTCCGATCGTTCTCATTTGCTTTCTTATTTTGTATCCGATGAGCTTAGTCAAGCTTTCGACAGCCGTGCGCAGGCGCGTTACTGGAGTGAAGGCAAGATAAAACTGCGTGAACTGTCTACCGACTTGCACTACGATTTTATGGGGGAGCAGCAATACGGAATAGATTACGAGATTTTTTTTCAGGACCAGTTCGAAAAAATTAAACTCTTGTTCGACGATGCTTATGAAGCGATTCGCGATTCCTCGTTGCTAAAATACAATGACATTCAGCCCCCGAATATTATGTTCGCTTTGCGAATGTTTGATCGGACGAACCCTCGTGTAGCCAATTCCGACTATCCACAGGGCATATATCCTTATGGTGTGCGCGGCTTAATTCCCAAAAAACAGCGCCAGGAAATGACGCGTGCGCTGGAAACCCTCAGGCGCATGCAGCGTGATCGTCAATTCGAGCGGTTAAAATACGATGCCAAAGCGCGGCGATTCTATTTTCCCAAACCGAAACAGCGGCGAACTCTTTACGATCAATTGACCGAGGATGATTTTCCTGCCAATGGCAATGCCTGCTTTGGCGGAGACAGTGAGTTTTTTTGGCAGAAAATTTTGTCTGATGAGGACTTTGAAAAAATATTTTGCGAAATTGAGCAAGGATATGGCGACCGCGCACGCGCTCTGAGTGATATGGTGTTTTGCAGCGGTGTAGTGAGTGTTGCCCAAAATCCCTTTACCGAAACGCGTGGAATGCGTATGTGCTATGAAAAATGGATGAATGGCGAGCGTGATACGGACTATCGACGCCTGGTTTATTATCACTATTTGATGTCCATGGCGGCACCGGGTGCCGGCAGTGTTTCTGCCCTGATTACGCCGGGACGAGTGGGCGGCTGTGCCTGGTTTAGCATGGGGTTCTGTTTTACAGATAAGGAACCGGAGCAGGACCGCTGGCTTAAGTGCTACCACTTTTACCACAACGTTGCGACTTACTTTACTCGCTCTATTCGAATAAGCGCTAAACGTCTTTATTTGAAAGAGCTAAAAAGTCTATTTTATCAGCTCATAGATATAGCCATTCCGACCTCTTACCCCAATTTAGGCCTTGAATATTATGTTGAAATGATTAATCCTTATTGTCGACTACTCTGTCGTGTTTACCCTTTCCGCCAAATATTATTGCAGCATGTGCCCGAGCCTGAATTAACAGGTGGCAAAGATGAGTTTTACGCGGTGATTCGAGGAAAGCCACTCTTTTTCAGAGTGCAGTTGGTCGACAATCCCTATTTTGAATCCACAACCGATGCAACTTACGTAAGAATGGACGAAGTGGTTGATAGTTTAGGTGGCCATCAATTTAACAAAGTAAATTAACCAAGCTGGTTTTAATGGCTGAATACGATAGGTGATATGAGGAGATTATGAAAACTTCTGATCAACCGCACTCCGATGAGTCTGCGTCCAATGTTCCCAGCCCGGCCAAATTGTTCAACATTTTATTTTCTTCTGAAGCCCTCGCAACCCAATCCAGTATTTTGCAATCGGCCAAACAGGCTCACTTATCGCCAGACGCAAGGGATATTCATATTGATGCCAAGGCACGCCCCTATCTTGAGGCGTTTCGCGATGTGTTGGAGTCCGCGATTGGCAGTCTGTCGCAACAGGAATTAATCCCCCTGCTGGACAATATGTTGATCGAACTCCACCGGGAAAAGCAACAGGCCTGCAGCGAGGTAGAGCCTTTACCAACTTCGGATTACCCTAAGTTTCCAGACGATCATGTCACGGACCCCTATGAATGGCTAAAAGAAAATTGGGGGCATTGGTTGAAACATTTTTCACCACAGTTGAGTCGCGACCATTTGTTTTTGGATCAGTTGGGCGAACTGGATCCGGCCTTAAAAAAGGCCTTGTACGCCAAGCGCCGAAGTATTCTTAGCAAAACGAAATGTAAGATATCGGAAATCATTCCGAAAAAATCCGTGCGCTTGGACCAGCAAATTAAAGAGTCAGACCCCGAGGTACTGCGCGCGGCAGTAAGGACTTACACTCTTCCGAGGATGCGAAAATCAAAGCAATAGCTGTTTTTAACGGGTAAAAAGAAGCAACGGATAGCGTTCAACTGAATCCATAATCGTTTTGTGCGATCAGATGATGGTTCAGTGTTTACCCTCAAATCCAAGCCTTTTTCAAAGGAAGGCCTTCTCTCGTAATTTCTCGTTTTATTATCAATAACTTAGCGGGTTAAGTTGTTGATAGTCTTTTGCTATGACGTTTGCTGCTGTGTGAAACAATCTAAAACCCCTTTGTTCTAATTCAAAATCGATGTACATATTCTTAAAAAAGTTATGTACATGTTAAAAATATTGCGGTAGCCTGCAAATCAAGCTGATTGAGTATTTAATATCCTGATGGCGATCAGCGATATGTGACAGTTTGAGTGAGTGCAAATACAAGCCTGTTTTCACTCAAGTCATAACCTCATCCCAAAAGGAGGAGTTCACTATGACCACAACGTCCTTTATCGATATAGCTGTAATCATATCCATTGGAGCTGTAGCACTGTTTGCATTAAGTGCGGTGAGTGTGTTGGTTAAGCGCTTGGCTCAGATATTCATCGTTGTTTGTACGATTGTTTTTATCGTGCCAGCTGCCAACGGCGGCTCCATTAATGTCATTGAGGTATGTGAATTACTGAAACCCTGGGCAAATCCATGCCGATTTCTGCAGTTGTTGGAGTGGGCCCAAAGTTTGAGATAGATAATGGCAATACGCAATACTGCTGAATTGCATTATTGCGGGGTAACGTTACATGTACACCGCAACATCAGGGATGAGCGGTGATTGAGTGGCAATTTCGTGTTGGATCAAAAAAATCGTCGATTTTCCTGTTTCACAATTCTCCTGCAACCTAACTACTCGTCTTTTAAAAGTTGATTCAGTTGTTCTTCCAACGCTTGAACTTTCATACGCGTTCGCGCTAGAACCGCAGCTTGAGCGTCGAATTCTTCGCGAGTGACCAGATTGCATTTGCGCAATGCCGCTTCGATCAGGCTTTTGAGTTGGCTTTCTTGGAGTTTGTCGGCGCCGTTTTGGTCAACGGCTTGCTGAATGTCGCCGAGTAATTGTTTCGCTAAGTTAAATAGCATGAAAAACCCTTTTAGTGCACAGTTTCTGAGCGCATCCTGATTGCGTGTACAACCCTGGTGCGCAATTCATTGGTGTAACTCAATTAAATTGGTTTCAGTTGAGCTTTTTTGTCGGCTGAGGTAACGTCACGACTTTATTTTTCGGTTGATGCCCCATGACTGTGCCGCAACCCATAGCACATTTATCCAAATCCGAACCGGAGCGCAGCTGGCTAGCACAGTTGCGTCTCGGTTTAGCGTTTAAGGACGGAAAAACTCGCCTGATTGACAATACCCACCTGGGCCCGCTCCGAGTTCAGCGGCCATTTTACCCCGAATCGCACGACTGCTGTCACATCTATCTCTTGCACCCGCCCGGCGGTTTGGTGCTCGGTGATTTATTGCAGGTGACGGCGAATTTAGAGACTGGTGCCAATGCACTGGTGACCACGCCTTCGGCGGGCAAAGTCTATAACGTCAACCAACTCAAGCCCCTGCAACAACAAGAAATTCAGTTGCACGTAAAAGCCGATGCAACCATTGAGTGGTTGCCGCAGGAGACCATTGTTTTCGATGGCGCCAATGCGCGTTTGCATACACGATTGGAGTTAGAGCATGCCAGTGCCCGCGGACTCTTGTGGGATATTATTTGCCTGGGTCGCCCGGCCGCAGGGGAAGCCTTTCAACGCGGGCGTTGCGACCAAACCCTGGAAGTGGTGCGCCAGGGACGCTTGATTCTGCTGGAGCGCAACCGGTTTATTGGCGGCAGCGACATGCTCCATGCGCGTTGGGGGCTCAATCAGGGCAATACCTCTGGCACATTTTTGGCAACGGTGACTCCCTCGCGTGAACAGGTTGATGCCCTGCTCGAAGAGCTGGTGTCCCTTGGTTCAGCTGTAGATCACAATTGGGGCTTAACCCAGAAAGACGAGTTGTTTATTGTGCGCTATTTGGGTCAATCCGCGCGGGTGTGTAAGCTCGGATTTGAGCGAGTATGGCAGGCGTTGCGACCTCATTTTAATGGTCACGAAGCGTGCAAACCC